>NZ_JAWDXO010000002.1 GCF_032477075.1 Fusobacterium sp.
GTTATTATTGATTATTATACTTTCTATTCCTAATTTCTTCAGTGTCTTTACTGCGTGGACTGTACAGTAGTCAAATTCTATCCCCTGACCTATTCTGATCGGTCCTGAACCTATTACTACAATTTTTCTTCTGTCAGATACTTCTACTTCATCATACTGATCATATGTTGAATAATAATATGAAGATGATGCCTTGAACTCTCCAGCACAAGTGTCTACCATTTTATATACTGGCTCTATGTGAAAATATTTTCTTTTTCTTTCAATATCTTTTTCAGTAACTCCCATTAAAGAAGCTATTCCTTTATCTGAGAATCCTTTCTTTTTAAGATTTCTTAAATATGTTTCATCTAAATTTTTAAATTCTGTATCTTTTAAAATTTCTTCCTGCTTAACAATCCATTCAATTTTTTCCATAAAGAATTTATCAATTCCTGTTATCTTTTGCAGTTTCTCTTTAATATATCCTCTTCTCAGCATTTCTGCCACTTGTTGCCATCATTTTTGTTCCAAGTTTTTTATCAGCTTTTTTGAATTTATCAAATGGCCATTTAGGTATTTTTACAACTATATAATCAAGAGCAGGTTCAAAGCAGGCAAAAGTTTTTCCAGTTACTTCATTCTTTACTTCATCTAGCAGATATCCCAATGATAATCTTGTTGCTACTCTTGCTATTGGATATCCTGTTGCTTTAGAAGCCAGTGCTGACGATCTTGATACTCTTGGATTAATCTCTATTATTGCATATTCAAATGACTTTGGATGGAGAGAAAATTGTACATTGCATCCTCCAATAACCCCTATTTCATTTACTATTTTAATAGCAGAAGTCCTAAGCATTTGATACTCTCTATCAGATAAAGTTTGAGAAGGGGCAACAACTATTGAATCCCCTGTATGAATCCCTACTGGATCAATATTTTCCATATTACATACTGTAATACAGTTTCCATCTTTATCTCTTATTACTTCATATTCAATTTCTTTCCATCCTAAAATGGATTTCTCAATAAGAACCTGCCCTACTCTTGATAAAGCTAACCCTTTCATAAGTATGTCTTCAAGTTCTTTAGGATTATATGCAAATCCACCACCAGTTCCTCCAAGTGTATATGCAGGTCTTACAACTACTGGATATCCTATTTCTCTTGCTACTTTGAATCCATCTTCAAGATTTTCCACTATTTTACTTTGAATAACAGGTTCACTTATTTTTTCCATAGCTTCTCTAAATAGCTCTCTGTCTTCTCCTCTTTTTATAGATTCAATAGGTGTTCCTATTACTTTTACTTCATACTTTTCAAGAATACCTTTTTCAGATAACTCTACAGCCATATTTAATGCCGTCTGCCCTCCCATTCCTGCAAGAATAGAGTCAGGTCTTTCCTTAGCTATCACCTTTTCTACGAAATCTGCAGTAATTGGTTCAATATATATTCTGTCAGCTACTGCTTTATCTGTCATTATTGTTGCTGGATTAGAATTGATAAGTACAACTTCTATTCCCTCTTTTTTCAGTGTTTCACAAGCTTGAGTTCCTGAATAGTCAAACTCTGCTGCCTGTCCTATTATAATTGGTCCTGAACCTATTACTAATGTTTTCTTTATAGACTTATCTAGCATTTTATTCCTCCCTCAAACTTTAAATTAACCTTCTATAACTTGTAAGAAATCATCAAATAAATAATCAGAATCAGATGGCCCAGGCCAAGCCTCTGGATGGTACTGTACACACATTATTCTCAATTCACTGCTTTTCATTCCTTCAATAGAATTATCATTCAGGTTTATATGAGTCACTTTCATAGCTTCTGGTACATTATCTACAACATAACCATGATTTTGTGATGTTATGAATATTTTATTCTTCTCTAAGTCTTTAACTGGATGGTTGCATCCTCTATGACCATATTTTAACTTAGTTGTTGATCCCCCTAATGCCCATGCTAAAAGCTGATGTCCTAAACATATTGCAATTATAGGAAGTTTCCCTATTATCTTTTTTATTTCATTTATTACTCCAGTAAGATCTGCTGGATCTCCAGGTCCATTTGAAAGAAACAATCCATCAAGATCATACTTCATTATCTCTTCAGCAGTTGTATTCCAAGGGAAAACTACCATATGGCAGTTTCTTTTCTTAAAGCTCCTAAGAATATTTCTTTTGATTCCAAAATCCATTACTCCAATTCTTTTTCCTGTACCTGATATTTCATAAATTTCTTTTGTACTTACTCTGCTTACAGCATCTTTATTATAAAATCTTTCAAAATGTTTATCTATTTCTTTTTGAGTAAGATCCTGAGAAGTGATTATAGCTTTCATAGCTCCTTCTTCTCTTATTATTTTTGTAAGTTGCCTTGTATCTACACCTTTAAATGCTATAACTTTGTTTTGTCTTAAAAAACCATCCAAAGTCATTTCACATCTGAAATTATTTGGAAGTTTTGCATCTTCTTTAATAACGAACCCTTTTAAATTTATTTTAGAAGATTCCATATCATCTAAATTTATTCCATAATTCCCTATCATGGGATATGTCATCACTACTATCTGTCCATAATAAGAAGGATCTGTTAAAAGTTCCTGATATCCTGTCATACCTGTATTAAAAACAAGTTCTCCAACAGTTTCACCTAACTCTCCAAAAATTTTTCCTTCAAAACTCATACCATTTTCAAGAATAAGCTTCCCTTTCATTTGACCTCCTATAATTTAAAAGTTTTTCTAAAAAAAAAGATATAACATCTTGTCATATCCTTTTTTAAGATAAATATATATGAATTAATTTTAAAGACAATATTCCTATAAAAATTTTAAAAATAAATGTAAAAGAATTGAAAATAGAATAATTTATCTGCTTTAATAATAAAATTTTTATTCCTTCCATTCTTTTACCTCCTTTTTTACTAAAAGTAAGTATATCTATTTTTTCAAATTATGTCAAGAATTTTTTAATAATACCTATTTTAATTTTTTTACTTTTTTGTTTATATGTTCTTTATAAAATATAAAAATAATATAATTTTTTTAGCTTCTTGTATTGACTATTGTTCATTTATGTGATAATAAAATAGCGGGAGGTGTATCATGGATTTTATAATTATAACTAATAACAATAAAGTTTATAATTTTTACAAAGAAACAAATGATGTTTTTTATTTTCAAAAAAAAGATTTCTTAGATCTTTTAGAGATAGTGAAAGAAGAAATATATAAAGGTCATAAACTTCTTTCTGACCCTATCATGTATAATCTAGAAAATTCTGAGAATCCATATAAGTCTATTGCTGTTTCTAAAAATATTTTTTCAGACAATGGAACTCAGAAAAAATTAATAGATGGAGTAATCAGTATAGCTAAAAAAATTCCAAACAGAAAAAACTTTTCTGAATTTTCTGAAAATATTTTAGAAGAATTCAGATTTATTGATTTAAATCTCTTAACTGATGGAACTAAATCTTTTAGTTATTAATTATTCGGAGGTGGACTGTGGTTCAATTTTATTTTAAAAGAATTCTTGAAAAAATAAATTTTAATTTCATTCCTGTTTTTAGTTTGGAAGATGATTCTATTTATGGTTACAAAATCATAAAAGATTTTTCTATAATAGGATTTAATGATAAAGATCTTATGTATCAAATGGCTTTTGAAGATGATACATTTGAAACTCTAGTTTTAAAACTTCTTGAAAAATCATTTCAAATGGCCATTGAAAACAATTATAATGACAAGAAGCTTTTTTATACTCTAAGATTGAATTATGTCCTAGACAATAGTATATTCTTTGATAGAATTCATACATTGATATCCTCTCTCAAATTTAATGAAAATAATATTATTTTTGATATAAAAGGAATAACAGATTGGGAAAAATTTTACAAAGAAACTAAAAATTGTAATTTTAAATATCTTAAACTCAATAAAGAAGATAGAGGTATACCAATAAATTTAAATGTAGTTGCTCAGGAAAAACCAGAACTTATTGAAATTAGAGATATTCAAAATTTTTTACTCATAAAAGAATATATAGATAATAACATCAAAATAATTTTTAATACAAATACTGACCTTTCTTTAACAAAAGAAGAATTAAAAAAAATAGGAGTAGACTACTATTATTATTTTAATAAAAATAAACAATTTGATGAAACTGAATTATAAAATAAAAGAACCTGATTCAAATACTATACTTTAGTAATTGTTAAATCAGGTTTTTTAGCTATTTTTTATCTTCTATCCAATGTTCAAGGTTTTCTTTTGTTTTCTCTACGATTTCATCATAAGTTAATTTTTCTGGTAAAATTCTATTAAAGAACTTAATTTTTATTTTAGAAGCTTTAGGAAACTTCTTATTAGCTGGAAATGCTTCAAAAGCTCCTTTTATTCCAAATGGAATAACTGGTATATTCATTTCCTTAGCTAAAATAGCAAATGCTTTTTTAAATTCCAGCATCTTTCCATCTCTTGTTCTTGCTCCTTCTGGAAATATAACAACACTTTTACCACTTCTCAATACTTTAGCCATTGTCTGAAGTACTTCTCCAAGATTTTTATTAATATCCACAAGAATAACATTTGAATTTTCCCCAAGTTTTCTCATATACCCTTTAGAAAAATGCTTTACTTTTGCAAGATAATATATATTTTTAAGTAATCTTGTTGGAACTGAATGGTTAAATATAAAAGCATCTAAAAAACTTTGATGATTTCCAGCATAAATAACTGGCTCTGATGTCAGATTTTCCAACCCACTTTTTTGTATTCTTAAATATAACTTAAAAGGAAGCCATGTAAAAAATTTCCCAATTATTGTTATTATATTTGATTTAGGTAAATCAGCCTCTACATCTTTATTTAAATAATCTTTCCAATTAATTTCTTCTATCTTTTCATCACTTCTATTTTCTTTTACAAATTCAGCTAGTTTTTCTACAGTTGAATTATCAAGAATTATATTCTCTGCTCCTTTCACTCCAAAATTACTCTCTAAATAAGTCAAGAGCTCTACCATATCTAAAGAATCCATTCCTAAATCAAGTTCTATATGAGCTGTTGGAGATACTGGTTTATTTTTAGCTTTTATTAAATAATCTTTTATAAAAATGTACTCTTCATACTTTGGTTCTTCTATTTGAAGACTTTCTGTCTCCCTCTTCTTTAACATATCAGATATCATAAATCTTCTTATTTTACCTATTTTGGTTTTAGGCATTTCTTCCTGCACAATTCTTATATCAAGTATTTTTCTATAGTTTGGTACTTTTCCATTGTATGAATCAATGACTCCCCATTTTAATGTTTCTTTTATATTAGTTACTTTTTCATCATATATTTTTTGAAAGTTAGGATATATAACTGCTGTAAGCACAGAATCTATTTCTGCTATAACTATTTCTTGAATGAGATTTGTTTTATTCATTATTTGTTGTTCTATCTCAATTGGATTAATATTTTTTCCATTTGATAAAACAATCATTTCTTTTTTTCTTCCAGTTACATATAGGAAATCATCTTTTATTTCACCTAAATCTCCTGTATGTATCCATCCCTCACTATCAATTGTTTCAGCAGTTTCTTCTGGCTTATTGTAATATCCTTTCATTACATTTCTGCCTCTAGCAACAATCTCTCCATCAGCTGCTATTTTTGCTTCTATTCCTGGAAGTATTCTTCCTGCTGATCCTGGTCTTATCTCATTTAATGGTGTAAATGAAATCATTGGAGAAGTTTCAGTCATTCCATATCCTTCACACACTTTTAATCCAAGTGTAAGAAAATCTCTTGAAACTCTTGGATCAAGTTTCGACCCCCCTGATACAAAAAATCTTACATTTCCTCCAAAATTATCGTGTACCTTTTTAAATACTTTCTTACTAAAAGATATACTGTCTATTTTTTCACATAATTTAAAAATAAATTTAGTTATTTTTCCTGCATTTATTTTCTCCATTATCTTTTGATGAAGCATTTCCCATAGTCTTGGTACTCCTATCATCATGGTTACTTTATAAGTCTGAAAAGCATCTATCATAGCCTGAGAAGACATTTCTTTAAGAAATATAATTGTAGCTCCTTTAGCTAAAGGAACAACTCCTGATCCCAACAATGGAAATATATGATGCATTGGAAGAAGTGCTAGAACAATGTCCTCTTTAATAAACATTTTATATTTATCTAATCCTTCTATATTAACAAGTATATTATCAAATTTCAACATTACTCCCTTAGGTTTTCCAGTAGTTCCTGAAGTATACAACATTAAGGCTATATCTTCTGGTTCTGGTGAATTGAGAATAAGTTCATCTGTTATTTCATAATCTTTAACATCGTCTACAATTACTATTTCTAAATCTTTTCCAACTATCTCTAAAGCTTTTTTTACATTTGAAAGATTATTATGTGAAGTGTAAATATATTTTGAATCAGAATCTTCTATATAATAAACAAGTTCATCTCCTGATAAACTTGAATCAAGACATACACATGTTCCTGATTTGTCCCAAACTCCTAAAAATGAATAAAGAAATTCTGGTCTGTTTTCCATATAGATAATAACCCTGTCTTCCTTTTCTATCAAAACCTGTGAAGAAAAAATCTTAGCTTTTATTATCATTTCTTTGTAGCTTATATTTCTTCCTTCATATATTATTGCTGTCTTATTATAATCTTTTACAAATTCCAACTTATCCCCCTAAATATTTTAATCATTTAGTATAATTATAACATATTTTATAATTTTAGACAATTAAAACAGTACACCCATATATATTCTAAACATATGTTATTTCAATATTTAAAATCATTATTTTACTAAAAACACTGAATAATGAACTTATTCTTATTTCTTTTACATTTTTTAAATACTCTGGAATAAACACTTTTATTCCTTCTATATCTTTTATAATGTATTTTATCTCCCTTTGTGAAACATTAACTATATCTCTTATGAATTCACCCTGAATTACATCTTGGCAACCTGCTCATCCAAAGCTTTGTATCTCTTTTTTTAGAATTATTCCATTAAAATTATTTTTCTTCATATACTTCAAAACTTTTTCTTTTATTTCTATCAACTTTTTCTCCTTTCTAAAATTAATATTTTCTTAAATTTTATCATATTTTTGTATTAATTCAATATAAAGAATTTTTATAAAAAACATCATGTAAAAATTTTTTTTTATTTTTTAAATATATAAAATTTTATCTTCCAAATAAATGGTTTACATATTTTTAAATATGTATTATAATTAACTGTTAATACTTTAATAACTTTAAAGGAGAATGTGATGGGAAGACTAATTGGGACTATTTCTAGAGGACTTCGTGCACCTATTATTCATCAAGGTGATAAAATTGAAGATTTTGTGGTTGAAGCAGTACTAGCTGCTGTTGAAAGTGATGGTATTACACTGAGAAACAAGGACATTGTTGCTGTTACAGAATCTATTGTTGCCAGAGCTCAAGGAAATTATG
Organism: Fusobacterium sp.; assembly: GCF_032477075.1. NCBI lineage: Bacteria > Fusobacteriati > Fusobacteriota > Fusobacteriia > Fusobacteriales > Fusobacteriaceae > Fusobacterium > Fusobacterium sp. The sequence continues at coordinate 7,477 of NZ_JAWDXO010000002.1, forward strand.
CTACTACTGATAATATTGCAGCAGATATAAAAAATAAGTATGGAGATAATACTATTGGTATTATTTTTCCAATTTTAAGCCGTAACAGATTTTCTGTGTGCTTAAAAGGAATAGCTAAAGGAGCTAAAAAAATTGTTCTTATGTTCAGTTATCCATCTGATGAAGTTGGAAATCATTTCATTGATATGGAGCTTTTAGATGAAAAAGGAGTAAATCCTTGGAGCGATATTCTCAATGAGACTGAGTTTACTGAAAAATTTGGAAAACCTCTTCATGAATTTACTGGTGTAAATTATATTGAATATTATTCAGATTTAATTAAAGAACAAGGAATTGAGGTAGAAGTAATATTTGCTAATAATCCTACTGCTATTTTAAATTACACTGATTGCGTTCTAAATTGCGATATCCACACTCGTTTCAGAACTAGAAAATTATTAAAAAAAGCTGGAGCTAAAATAGTATTTGGTATGGATGAAATCCTTACTTCCTCTCTAAATGGAAGCGGATATAACGAAGATTACGGATTATTAGGTTCTAATAAAGCCACTGAAGATACTATAAAACTTTTCCCTCGTAATTGCGAAAGTACTGTTCTTGCTATTCAAAAAATGTTTTTAGATAAAACTGGAAAAGCTATTGAGGTAATGGTGTATGGAGATGGAGCATTTAAAGACCCAGTTGGAAAAATATGGGAACTTGCTGACCCTGTAGTTTCTCCTGGATATACTCCTGGTTTAGAAGGAACTCCTAATGAAATAAAATTAAAATATCTTGCTGATAATGATCTTGCTGGGCTTACTGGTGAAGAATTGACTAAAGCAGTTGCTGAGGCTATAAAAAATAAAAACTCTGATCTTAAAGGACAGATGATAACCCAAGGAACTACTCCTAGAAGACTTACAGATCTTATAGGTTCACTATGTGACCTTACTTCTGGAAGTGGAGATAAAGGAACTCCTATTGTTTTAATTCAAGGATATTTTGATAACTATACAGATAACTAATAATCATAAAATTAAAAGAGATCAGCTGAAAAGTTTTTTATCTTACAGCTAATCTCTTTTTTTGTTTTATTATTTTACTTTAACCATAACTCTATTTTATCCTTACTTTTTTCAACTATTTCTTCCACTGTCAATCCTTCTGGCATTACCTTATCAAAAAACTTTATAGATATTGGCATCATGTTAGGAAACCTTTGTCCATAAGGCATAGCTTCATATGCACCTTTTATTCCAAATGGAACAACTGGTATATTCAATTCTTTGGAAAGAATAGCAAAAGTCTTTTTAAAGTCCTGTATCTCTCCATCTCTTGTCCTTGCTCCTTCTGGAAATATAACGAGATTTTTACCTTCTTTTAGTACTTTTGCACTTACCTGCAAAGTTTCTTTCAGATTTTTATTTATATCTATAATAAGGACATTACCTCTGTCAGCTAAATATTTTCTTAAAGGTGAACCAAAATGTACTACTGTTCCAAGGTAATATGTATCTTTCATCTTAGCAGCTGGTATTGCTTGATTAAAGATAAGAGCATCCAAAAAACTTTGATGATTTCCAATATATATTGCTGACTCTGAAGGTATTTTATCCTGGCCTTCTTTTTTTAAACTAAAATAAATACTAAACATTGGTTTCAACAAGACTCTCATAAACTTTCCTACCCATGCTGATCTTGGAAGCTTTATATCTGTATCTTGATTGAGAATTGTTTTCCAGTCAACTTCATTTTCGCTAAATTTTCCACCTTTTTTTTTCACAAACTTAGCTATATCCAACACATTTTTTATATCAGTAAATTCTTCTTCTGTTATTTTAATTCCAAAACTCATTTCTATAAAAGATAATATTTCTACTATATCCAATGAGTCTAATCCTAAATCAAGTTCTAAATGAGCATCTGGTGTAACTTTTGTATTATAATTTTTTTCAATGTAATCTTTCAAAGTTTCATACTCAATTTTATATTCCCCTGGTACTATTATTTCTTTTTTCAATGTAACATTTGAATTTTCTTCATTACCATTTTCTATTACCTGTCCTTTCAGAAAATCATTAAGCATAAATCTTCTTACTTTCCCAAGTTTAGTTTTTGGAAGTTCATTTTTTACTATTTTTATTTCCAGTATTTTTCTATATTTAGGAGCTGTAACATTATATTTATCTATTATTTCCCATTTCAATGTTTCTTTTATATTAGTTATTTTTCTATGTTTTATTAAATCAAAATCAGGATATACAACTGCCATTAAATGATTATTATATTCCATGACAGCTATTTCTTTTATAATATCTGTTCCTTTAAATATTTCACTTTCTATATCACTTGGATTAATATTTTTTCCATTTGAAAGAACAATCATTTCTTTTTTTCTTCCAATAATAGTAAGATAGTTATTTTCTAGTTTACCCAGGTCACCTGTATGAAACCAGCCATTAACATCTATTACTTCAGCTGTTGCTTTAGGATTATTGTAATACCCTTTCATTACATTGGCACCCTTCACAAGTACTTCTCCATCTTCGGCTATTTGTACTTCTATATCTGGTATAAGTTCTCCTACTGTTCCAGGCTTTATTCTATGAGGATTATTGAATGAAATAATAGGAGAGGTCTCCGTAAGTCCATATCCTTCCATAAGTGGAAGTCCAAGAGTAAGATAATCTTTGGCTATTTGAGGATCTAGCTTAGCTCCACCTGATGCCATTACTCTCAATGAACCTCCCAATTCATCATTGACCTTTTTAAACACTAATCTGCTAAGTCTTTGACTGTTTATTTTTTGACATAACTTAAATAATTTCCTAATTATCCAATTTTTATTTATCTGCCCCATTATAGCTTTGTGTAACATTTCCCATATTCTTGGCACTCCAATTATTACAGTTATTTTGTAATCTTTTAAAGCTTTCTTCAAAGCCTCTGAAGACATTTCATCTAATATTACAACTAAAGTTCCAAAATACATGGTCATGAGCAGATTTATATTTAATGGAAATATATGATGATATGGCAGTATAGCAAGTATTCTATCAGTCTCATCTACCAGTTCTATCGCTTTTATAGCATTTATATTAGATAAAAGATTGGCATATGTAAGCATTACACCCTTGGGATTTCCAGTTGTTCCAGAAGTATATAGCAGTAAAGCTACATCCTCTGTATTATCTATATTTACCTCATAATCATCTGGTATAAAATTTTCTGGTACTATTATTTCATCTATATTTATTATTTCTATTTCTTTTCCATATTTTTCCTTAGCTTCTATTGCATTTTTATAATTTTTATTTGTTGCATAAATATATTGAGGCTCTGCATCTTCAAATACATAAAGAAGCTGTTCTGCAGTATAACTTGCATCCAATACAACCCCTATTCCCTTTGAATTCCATACTGAGAAAAGTGCTTCTATTATTTCAGGTCTATTTTCTATGTATACAACAACTTTATCATCTTTTTTTATCTTTAATAATGTAGAATAATACTTTATTCCTGTCAGCAGCTCTTTATATGAATATTCTCTATTCTTGTATATAATAGCAGCTTTTTTTCTGTCATGTAAAAAATTCATTATTGCCTCCTATTGTCAGAGATATTTTATAAATTATCAATCATCTCTTCCAATTGTTTTCTATCTTTATTATTTAAATCTATTCCAGATTTTAATTTTTTTAAAACTTCACTTTCTTGTGCACTCATGCTCTTTTCTAAAACTTTTATAAGCATTTTTACATAAAAATTCATACTCTTCTCCTTTTACCCTTTGAGGATATACCCTACTCCTCTTACTGTATATATTAATTTTTCTTTATATTCTCTGTCAATTTTGCTTCTTAAATGTGTCATATATACATCTACTATATTAGTATTGCTTGTAAAATTTATACTCCATATTTTTTCTTTTATCATTGTTCTGCTGAGAACAAGATTCTTATTTCTTACCAAATATTCAAGCAGAGAAAACTCTTTATATGTAAGTTCAATAAGTTTATCTCCTCTTTTAACCTCTCTGGTAAGAAAATCTATAGATAAATCCTTTATTGTAATTATATTATTTCCAGCAGCAAAAATTTTTGCAGTCCTTCTTATTATTGCTCGGATTCTTCCTAAGAGTTCTATAAAAGAAAATGGTTTAGTAATATAGTCATCAGCTCCTGCATCTAGAGCTTCTACTTTTTTCTCTATTTTATCTTCAGAAGATATAAATATTATCCCTGATTCACTATTTTCTTTTCTTATTTTTTCACAAAGTTCTATTCCAGTTTTATTCCCAATAACACTATCAAGTATTATAAGCTCATAATTTCCTGATACAGCATGATAATATGCTTCTTCCCAATCAGAACTATCCTCTACAGAATATCCTGCTTCTCTCAAACCTTTTTTCAAATATTTTTTTATATCTATATCTTTTTGTACTATAAGAATATTCATTTATTTCACCTTTTATATATGAATAATATTGTAAATAGAAAGATAATTAAGAACACTTCCTCCTATTACAAATATATGCCATATGAAATGAGCAAATTTAAGTTTCTTCATTGCATAAAATATTGTTCCTATTGTATATATAACTCCTCCTATTACAAGAAGATTTAGAGAAATTGGACTTAAAGAATTTTTTAAATCCTTAAATACAAAGACAACTATCCATCCCATAAGTATATATAATAAAGTGGAAAGAATTTTAAATCTTCCAACAAAGAATATTTTAAATATTATCCCTAAAAAAGTCAATCCCCATTGTATTGCAAAAAGAATCCATCTGCTTTTTCCTTCTAATACTGTAAGAAGATAAGGTGTATATGAAGCAGATATTAATATGTATATTGCTGAATGATCAAGTATTTTAAATACTTTTTTTGCCTTTCCTTCTTCAAGCAAATGATAAGTTCCTGACATAACATACATGAGAATAAGAGCTCCTCCAAATATAGCAGATCCCACTATATAATTTGGATACCCTGTTTTTACTGCATGTACTATCAATGAAACACATCCAGCTATTGCCATTCCTGCTCCTATATAATGAGTTATAAAGTTAAACTGTTCTTCTAATTTGTTGTAATCCATATTATTCAGCTCCTTTCAAAAATATAACCATCCTTTTTTCAAGTATTTTCTTTTTCTATATTATACCATATTTTAAATCCTGTTTTTCAAAATAAATAATCTCTAATATTTATATTTCATCTAATTTCTCTTCACAAATCAGGGGTCATATTTTTTTATTTTACATTATACCATAAAAAATATAAAAGGGGTATTGTTCTTTCAAACACTACCCCTAATACTCTTTTAATGTATTTTTTTCATACTAATATAAAGCAATATGTCCATCTGTTCTAGGTTCAGTTCCACCTACTAAAACCCCATTTTCCATTCTCCAGATGATCTCTCCTCTTCCCATCATTAATGGATCATATAAAACTTTTATTTCATGACCCATTGCTGCCAATTCGTATGCTATATGTTCTGCTACTCCATGTTCCAGTTCTATATTTTTCTTTCCTACCCACTGCCATCTTGGAGCATCTAAAGCTGCCTGTGGATTCATCAGAAAGTCCACTGTATTAGTTACTACCTGTACATGCCCCTGTGGCTGCATAAATCCTCCCATTACTCCAAATGGTCCTATAGCTTTTCCATCTTTTCCTAAAAATCCTGGTATTATTGTATGATATGGTTTCTTTCCTGGTCCTACACAGTTTGCACTTTCAAGATTTAGATTAAAGTTGTTTCCCCTGTTGTGAAGCCCTATTCCTGTTCCTGGAACTACCATTCCTGAACCAAATCCCATATAGTTGCTTTGAATATATGATATCATATTTCCTTCATTATCTGCTGCTGCTAGATATACTGTTCCTCCACTATATGGATCCCCTGCTTCTGGCATGATTGCTGTACTTCCTATCAGCTTTGCTCTGTCTTCTGCATATGCTTTTGACAATAACTGGTCAACTGTCACTTTCATAAATCTAGGGTCTGCTACATATTTTTGTACATCTACAAATGCAAGCTTCATTGCCTCTATCATTGTATGGTATGATCTCACTGTTTCCCTTGCCTCAAACTGGAATCTATCTAAGATGTTAAGCGCCATAAGAGCACTTATTCCATGTCCATTTGGTGGAAGTTCATAAACATCATATCCATGATACTTTACAGAAATGGGTTCTACCCATTCTGCTTCAAATTCTTCTAAATCTTCTTTTCTTATATATCCATTATATTTTTTTGAAAATGCATCTATTTTATCTGCTAATTCCCCCTTATAGAAAACATCTGCATATGTATCCCCTATCATCTCAAGAGTATCTGCATGATCTGGAAGTCTTACTACATCTCCTATTTCTGGGCATTTCCCATTTTTTGTGAAAGTTTCAAACCAGTATTTAAACTCTTCTCCACTTTCTTTTCCAAAATTCACAGCAGCTTTTCTCCATAGTTTAGCAACATTTACAGGAACAGCATATCCCTCTCTTGCTAATTTTACAGCTGGAGCAACAACTTCATTCAAAGGAAGTTTTCCAAACTTTTTACTTAACTCTGCCCAAGCTTTAGGTATTCCTGGTACAGTAACTGGAATAAAACCATATTTTGGCATTTCTTTTAATCCTTTATTCAGTAATTCCTGTGCTTCAAGAAGCTTTGGTGAAGGACCACTGGCATTAAGTCCATATATTTTATCTTTTATACTAAGGATGGCAAATCCATCTCCTCCTATACCATTACCTGTAGGTTCTACAACAGTAAGAGCTGCTGCAGTGGCAATAGCAGCATCTATTGCATTTCCTCCTTTTTTTAGTATTTCAAGTCCAGCTTGTGCAGCAAGTGGAGAACCAGTTGCTACCATACCATTTTTAGCGTACATTACGTTTCTTCTTGATGGATACGGATAAATAGTAGAATCAAATTTTAGCATTTTATTCCTCCCTAATATTTATAATATATTTGATTGAAAATACTTTTATTATTAAAGCATTTTTACAAATTCTCCTGCCACAATTACCGATAATGTAGTTACAGAAGCCAGTCCAGCAACAACATATGCTGGTGTAAGTTTTGACATTATAAATTCATGTTCCTCTTCATCTCCTGCTACAGCAGTTGCTATTTCATTACATATAAGATATGTAGCTGGAAATCCCAAAAGTTGGGCAACAACTATTCCCATAGCTAAGTTTTTAGAACCAACAAGTTTCCATACTGGAAGAACTTGAGTAAATACATACAATCCAATCATTGTTGCTCCAAATATAACTAATAAGTAATACCCCATTACTATAAGATCATCAAATTTTATTTTAGCAAGGGAAGGAATAATTTGAGCAAATGTCAGCATAGAGAAAAATCCAGACATTTTACCTCTATCAAGAATTCTTGGTGGAATTATTCCTAAATATGCAAGTGTAGCAGCCATTATCAGTGACCATATAGTAGTTCCTACTCCAGTATACTTAGAAAGTATTGCTGCAAAATAGCAACAGATAGCAGTTACAGCAAAACATACATAAACAGTAAAATATTTATCATATTTTTTATACCATTCTCTTTTTACTTCTTCTTTCTTCTCTTTTCCCCCAGAGATTGTTATTTTTTCGCCTTCAGATTTTTTTAATCTGTAATCTGCTATTATAACTTTAGCTTCTTTCAGACCGAAAAATGATGCTGGTGGTGTTCCAACAAATTTTTGAATAGCATAAGCAAATGTACCAAAAGCTGCAGCTGTCACAAATCCTTTTTCAAGTGCGCCATTTACCATTATATTAGTAGCAACAATTCCACCATTCAATACAGGAATACTTACAATAGCCACTTCTCTTCCTACAATTGGCATCACTAAAAAAACTGCAATACAAGTTATTATCATCCCTATAAAAGCCATTAAAACAGTTTTCCATTCTTCTACTAATTGTTTTACATTTACCATGCTTCCCATATGAAATACAAGTATAGGACTTGCCAATGTGGCTACTTTATCCAACTGTGCCTTTGCAATCAGATCAGAAGGTATTACTCCTGTCATGAATAAAATAAGAAAGCCCATTAATGCAATGAATACTGATGAAAGTTTAGCTTTAGTTGCTACACCCAGAATATCTCCAATTGCAAATAATCCTGCTACAATACTAAGCATCAAAAATTTTTCCATTTCTACTCCCCCTTGTAGATTTATTAATACTTTTATAAAAAGTATTTACTAAGGTATACCTTAAAAAATAGATTTTCACAAATATAATTTCTATATCCAAATGATACATCTCTTATATTTTTCGTATACAATATATTATTTTTAGTATACAATACTTTATAAGTAATAAAAATTTAGTGTAAATTTCTAGGAAACAAAAAAAGAATGAAGCTCTGACTTCATTCTTTTTTATTTTAAATAGATATTTTATCAAAAGTTTTTACAACATAATCTGCTGCATTATCTAAATGCTCCTCTAACGCTTTATATATTTTTTCTTCATTTTTTTCTTTTAATGCCCTTATTATTTTTTCATGTTCATCCACTGTTTCCTGCATATTAGGGTTAGTTTTTTTAAATATATTCATATAGAAAGAAAGTTCAGAAAGTATCTTTAAAGAAAGTTCTTTTTTAGATAAAGAATATAGATAATTATCAAACTCTTCTAATGTTTCTGAAAATTTTGCAAGATTGTTACTATTATTGTACTTTTGACTTTTAGCTACTATCTTTGTAATTTTTTTAATATGTTTATCTCCCATTATATCTTTTATTTCCTTATAGATAATATATTCAAGTTCTAATCTTATTTCATATATTTCTTTTACTTTATCTGAATCAAATTTTTTTAAAAATACACCTTTAAAAGGTATTCTTTCTATTATTCCCATCATTTCTAATTTACTTAATGCTTCTCTCAAAGGTGTTCTGCTTATATTATATCTGATAGAATACTCATTTTCATTTATTTTTTCCCCAAACCTTATATTACCATTTATAATATCATTTTTTAATGCTTCAAATACAAGTGTCCTTCGATCCATAACTTCTATAGCGTTTTCTTTCATATGTTACACTCCTTAATAGAATTTACCAAAATTTATTTATCCCCATAATAATTTTATCACACTTTTTATTTTTAATCTAGGATTTCAATTTAAATTCTACTTAAAAAATAGATAATAGCTAAAAACCTTTATATAAAGCTATTTTTTTAGATATTAATAATATAATTAATATATTTTACAAAAAAGATTATCTATTATATACTTAATAACAAAATAATTTTTTAGATAGAGGTGCAGAAAACATGAGTATATTCATTCATATTTGACAGGTATTAAGAATGATTTAGAAAGGGAATTTTGTCGAAATAAAAATTTTTGCCAAAATATTTTTATTGGGAGTATGGAAAATATTCATATTACTGTCATTAATTTTCAATTAATGGAGTACTGTCTTTAAAAGTTTTCTACTTAAAATTTTTAAATTATGTAAAAAATTTTTAATCACAGTTTGTATTTTACAACTGTGATTTTTTTATTTATTCCTAATAAAAAATAATTTTTTAGGTGATTTAGTTGTTATATCAATATTAAAACAAATCAAAAAAAATTGAAATAATACAATTACATCAAAAAAAGTATTGACAAACTTATAATTATCTATTAAAATCTATTTAAGAAATTGTATACAATATTCTAAAATGTAAAAAATGTATACAATCTTTAAAAGGCATATATTAAATTAAAATGGGGGGTTATCTTTATGGAAAACCAAGCAAAAAAGGTTTCATCTGGCCAGGCTATGCTTATTCTTATTATTTCAATACTTGTTATCATATTAGGAATAAAAGTGGTTAAAGCACCTACTGCTATTATCTTATTGTTTGGAGGAGTTATTACTGTTATAATTTCTACTATCTTTGGAATTGAATATTCTAACATTCAAAGTGATATAGTGAAAACTATAACTACTATGGCTGTTCCTATTCTTATTGTTCTATCTGTTGGAGTTTTAGTTGGAGCATGGATGATATCTGGAACTGTTCCTCTTATGATATACTATGGAATGAAAGTTCTTAGTCCAAGTCTTTTCTTGGTAATGGTATGCATAATTTGTACATTGATGTCAGTGATGGCTGGAACATCTTGGGGAACAATCAGTACTGTTGGTATTGCATTTATGGGCGTTGCTGTTGGACTTGGTATCTCTTTACCTTTAACAGCTGGAGCTGTTGTTAGTGGAGCTATCTTTGGAGATAAACTTTCTCCTTTATCTGACTCTACTGTACTTTCAGCAGCAGTTTGTGAAGTTAATCTTTTAGAAGCAATAAAGCATTCATTTAAAACAACTTTACCTGCATTTATAGTAGCATTAATAATGTATTTTGTGATTGGTCTTCAATATAAAGATGGAGTTATTGGTGGAGAAAGTTATGATCTTATTATGGGAACTCTAGAAAAAACATTTACACTAAATCCATTATTATTAATTCCACCTGTATTAGTTCTAGTACTTATTATTATGAAAAAACCTACATTACCTGTTTTTACTATTGGAATTATTGCTGGTTGTATTTTAGCTATGGTGTTCCAAGGAACTTCATTAAATCAGGTAGCTAGTGCTCTTTCTAGTGGATATACTACTAAAACAGGTGTAGCTATTGTAGATAAAATGCTTGTTAGAGGTGGACTAAATAGCATGCTTGGTACAGTTGCTCTACTTATAGCTTCAGCAATATTTGGTGCTCCATTAAGAACAGCAGGTGTTGTAGATATTTTACTTGAAAAAATAACTAATATAGCTAAGACAGGTAAATCAATGATGATTGGAGTATTTGTTTTACACTCATTATTCTTTACAATAACTGGAAGTTATTATGTAACTTACTCAGTTCTTGGACAAATGGTAAGAGGTTTATTTGATTCTTATGGATTAAAAAGAAAAAATCTAGCTAGAATACTTTTAGATACAGGTACTGGATTTGCTCCTATTGTTCCATGGAGTGTTACAGGAGTATTTGTTGCAACTACTCTTGGAGTAAAAACAATGGATTTCATATTATATGCTCCAGTTACTTATTTAAGTATAGTAATTTCTTTCATCTACATAATTACAGGATTTACTATTGAAAAAGTTGATGGTAACCAATAAAAAATAATTTTAATTCTTGATAAAATTTATTGGAAAATAAACTATATTGGAGGTTAATATATGATAAATGAAAATCTGATCAAAGAGTATTGGTATGATATGATAAAAATCAGAAGTATCACAGGAGAAGAAGCAAAACTCGCTGAATATGTTACTGATAAATTAAAAGGATTTGGTCTTGATCCTAAAATAAGTTACTATGAAGGAGATGAAGAAAAGCAGAGTCCTTCTGTCTATGCTGTTTTAGATAGTGGAAAACCAGGTCCAAGAGTTATGCTCATTGGTCATATAGATACTGTAAAAGTGGCAAATGGATGGAATACTGATCCTTTTACTCCTACTGAAGATGGTGACAGAACATATGGTTTGGGTGCAATGGATATGAAAGGTGGTCTTGCTGCCATTCTTGCTACTACAAAATATTATTCTGAAAATAAAGATAAATTTACTGGAGAACTTGTTCTTGCTTTTGTATCAGATGAAGAAAATCTTTCTAAAGGAACTTATCAATTAGTTAATGAAGGATTGAGTGCTGATATGGCTATAATGGCTGAATGTAGATTTGATAATATGGCTATTGGTTTTAGAGGAAGATATAGTATTGAAGTTACTGTATCTGGAAAAGCTGCTCATGCAAGTCATTATCCAAATGTTGGAGAAAATGCCCTTATTTATGGAAGCAAATTAGCTATTGCCATTGAAGAGCTTCCTACTATAATCCATTCTACATTAGGTGGAGGAACTTGGGTAGTGAGAAGTATTGAAGGTGGAGTAAAAAATGCTTTAATAGTTCCTGAAAAATGTGAATTATTTATAGACAGATATACTGTTCCGGGAGAAACTTATGAAGTTTGTGAAAAACAAATTTTAGAAGCTGCTGAAAAATTAGGACTATCTGGTAAAGTAGATGTTAGATTAAAACCTAGAAAGTCAGCATATATGGAACCATTTGCATTGGAAGAAGCTCATATATTAGTTCAAACTGTAAAAGAAACTTTCAAAGAAGTTACTGGTGATGAAATCAGAATTGAGTTTGACAAGTCAGTTTGTGATTCTAATATATTAGCTAATTCATTAAATATTCCTACAGTAACTTTTGGCCCTTCTGGAGGAAATATGCATGGAGCAAATGAGTATGGACATCTTCACCAAGTACTTGCTGCTACAAAAATTTACATAAAAACTGTTTCAAAACTTTCAAAATAACACCATATTAAATATTTTTGAAACTATTAAGAAAGAGAATGGGCAATCCATTCTCTTTCTTACATATGCAATATTACTTTTTTGGTGTGAATCTTCTGTCTACTAAAGTATATTTATAAGGATTAAAAGCTATTTTAGCTAATTTAAAATTTTGTATTCCTACTGGTATTCCTATTATTGTGATACATTGTAATATTCCAGCTATAATATGTGATATAGCCAACCATATTCCTAAAAATATTATCCAAAAAAATGCTGATATTGGTCTTGGTGGCTCTCCATATTCAGTTTTCAGTACTATATCTTTTCCAAAAGGTGTGAGACATGAAGCTGCCATTTCAAAACAACCTCTTGCAAATGGTATTGTAACTATCAATATTGTACTTATTATCCCAGCTACAAACCATTCAAAAGCTAGAACAAGTCCTCCTAAAAATAACCATATAATATTTAATAATAAACTCATAATTCCTTGTATGATAAAAGCGTGGTAAATATTTATCATACTTCCTCCTTTTCTAATTTATTCTGATATATAACTTTAGTTTAATAAATCTTTAATACTATTAAAAATAACACTCCTTACATCTTTATTTTCTAAAGATATTTCTTTTATAAGATTTTTTATTCTCAATCTTCTTGAATTTTCATTCACTTCATATGGACAATCAGATTTTATTACAGGAAGTCCTAATTTACTTACATATCTTATTATATCTTTTTCTTCAACAAATGCAAGTGGTCTTATTATTTTAATACCATATTCCTCTGAAAGATAGCAGGGTTTCATCATTTTCATATTTCCCTGATAAAAAACATTCATAAGAAATGTCTCTATTATATCATCTTTATGATGACCTAAAGCTAATTTATTTATATCTTGTTCTTTCGCCATTCTGTAAAGAATTCCTCTTCTTATTCTCCCACATAAAAAACATGGATTTTTCACTTCCTTTTCTCCAAAAAGCATATCACTTAAATTTGTATCCTCTATCTGAAGTTTTAATCCTAATTTTTCACAATATTTTTCTATTACTTCAAAAGAGGCTTTATCAGTATTAGGATGTATATGAATAGGAATGATTTCAAAATCTAAATTGGCTATCTTTTTTATTCTTACCAAAGCATTTAAAACAGTCAAACTATCTTTTCCTCCTGATACTCCTACTGCTATTCTGTCTCCTGCTTCTATCATATTATAATTATGCATTGCACGTCCTATTGGACTCCATATAGTTTTACTGAAACTTTTATTTTCTATAAAATTTAATATATTATTTTTTTTTACTATTTCTTCCATTATTATTCCTCTACTTTATTAGTATTCCTTTTATTTCCTCTTGTATATCCTACAACATAATCAAGATTTATATTTCTCATAGAATTGAATATACTTTGTTTTACATTTGGATTTTTTTCTTCTAACCTATTTAAAATATTCTTTATTTCTTTCCTTTTTGAATCTATTTTTCCAGACTCAACAGGACAACCACATCCCATAGCCTCTATCTCATTTTTTTGAGTGTATGCTATTATATCTTTTTCTTTTATATATATCATAGGTCTTATAAGTTCCATTTTTCCACTTGTAGATTTTACCTTTGGTATCATTGTTTTTACAGTTCCTGCATAAAACATATTTATCATAGTAGTTTCTACCATATCATCAAAGTGATGTCCTAGAACAAGCTTATTGTATCCAAGCTCTTCTACTTTATTATAAAGCACTCCCCTTCTCATTTTAGCACATAAAAAACATGGTCTTTCGGGGTCTTCCTTAAATGCAATTTCCCATACATTAGACTCAAACACTTCACATGGTATCTCTAATTCTTCAAGATTGGACTTAAACTTCTCCATATCCATAGCTTCAAAACCTGGATTCATAGAAATAAAAGCTACTTCAAAATTTTTACTTTTATCTTTTTTCATCTCTTGAAATAATTTACATAAAAGAAGACTATCTTTCCCTCCTGATACTCCTACTGCTATTTTATCTCCATCTTCTATAAGATTAAAGTCCTTTATGGCTTTTACAAATTTAGTCCATATTTTTTTCCTGTATGTAGTCCTCAAACTCTCTAAAGCTATTTCTCCTTTTTTCATCTGTTCCTCCTTTTGTGATATGATATTATAATATTTTTTCCTATTTCTGTCTAGGATGTGGTATAATTTATTCAAACATATTTTATACGAAAGGAAAAATCATGACTGATATTGAAATAAGACTTATAAGATTTCTTCTTACTTCATCTGTCTACAGTGACAATGCTGTTATGAAAAATTTAGGAATAAATGAAGAGGAACTTATAGCTGCTTATAATTCCCTTGAAAAGAATGGGTATCTGGAATCATATAAAGAATATGAAGCTAGAAATCCTAAAAAAGGATGTTCTTCTAACTGCTGTAGTGAGAAGAATTGCAGCAGCTGTAATAGCTGTAGCATGGATAATACTTTTGATACATCAAAAATAAAAATAATTACAATAAAAGCTATCTTAGAATTTGATAATTATTAACTTGAAGCTAAAAAATAAAAGTTGGCATGGATTTATGCCAACTTTTTATTTTATTTTTTATCTTTTTCTTTAAACTCTCCAAATAAAGTACTAAATGTAGTTAGATTTTGAAGTTCTGATGGAATAATTATCTTAGTAGACTTGCCATCTGCAACTTTACTAAATGTATCCATTCCTTTAATCATAAGTACTTCTTTACTTGCATCTGCTTCTTTTAATAACTTGATAGCTTCTGCTTCTGCTCTTTGTACTGACAAAATAGCTTCTGCTTTACCTTGAGCTTCTTTGATTGCAACTTCTTTTTGACCTTCTGCTCTCAAGATAGCTGATTGCTTTTCTGCTTCTGCTCTTAAGATTTGTGATTCTTTTTCTCCTTCTGCTACAAGGATAGCTGATTTTTTCTGTCCTTCTGCTCTCAAGATAGCTTCTCTTCTTTCTCTTTCTGCTTTCATCTGTCTTTCCATTGCATCCTGAATTTCTCTAGGTGGAATTATATTTTTTAACTCTACTCTATTTATTTTCATTCCCCATGGATCTGTAGCTTCATCAAGAATAGCTCTCATCTCAGTATTAATAGTATCTCTTGAAGTTAAAGTGGAATCAAGTTCCATATCTCCTATTATATTTCTAAGAGTAGTAGCAGTAAGATTTTCTATAGCATTCATAGGATTTTCTACTCCATATGTATATAGTTTAGGGTCTGTAATTTGAAAATATATTACAGAATCTATCTGCATGGTTACATTGTCTTTAGTTATAACAGGCTGAGGCTTAAAATCAATAACCTGTTCTTTTAAAGAAACCCTTTTTGCAACTCTGTCAATGAAAGGAACAAGAAAGTTTATTCCAACATTCCAAGTTTCCTTATATCCCCCAAGTCTTTCTATTACATAAGCTCTTGATTGAGGTACTATTCTTACATGAAAAGCTATCAATACTACAACAAATACAAATAATAAAAATATAATAAATGAACCCATTTTTTTCCTCCTTATTAAATTAATAATACATTTAAATCATATCATAAAATGGCTTTAAATAAAACAGGTAATTTTAAATAAAATTTTCTCAATTCTGTATTTCACCTTTACTTCTAATTTTTTATTACCCATTAAAAAAAGAGACTGAAAATTTTCAGTCTCGACATATTTTATTAAAATAATCCTGGAATATTAATTCCTCCAGTTACTTTGCCCATTTCAGCTTCTGCTAATTCATCAGCTTGTCTCATTGCTTCTTTTATAGCTGAAAGAATAAGATCTTCAAGCATTTCTTTATCTTCAACAGCTTCTTTAACTATTTCATCGCTTAATTTAACTTCTAATAATTCTTTTTGCCCATTGACCTTTACTGTAACAGCTCCTCCACCAACTGATGCTGTTAATTCTTTTTCTTTAAGCCCTTCTTGAACAACCATCATTTGTTGCTGCATAGATTGAGCTTGCTTTAATATATCCATCTGGTTTGAAGCTCCATTACCTGTTCTTCCACCTTTTAATTTTCTTACCATTAATTTTTCCTCCTAAAATTTTTGTTCTTTACGATTGATTATATCATAGTATCTCATATTTTTTCAACCTATAAGTTTATATATCATATGGAAAATAATATATAGGTTTAAAATAAAGTTCTTTTTCAAAAATAAAAGAATCATATTTTTCTAACATTTTCACTGCTGGTACATACCTTTTTAAAATAGAATCATAATTTGGAGCATTTATTACTTCAATTGTGTCATAGTCTGCTAATTTAAGATCATCAGCAAGACCTTTTACTGCATTTTCTAATCCCCCTATCTCATCTATTAATCCTAGCTCTAATGCTTCCTCTCCAAGCCATACTTTTCCTTGAGCTATTCGCTCTACATGTTGCTTATTCAATTTTCTTCCAAAAGATACTGTATCTAAAAATTCATTATACACTTTTAAATTTGAAGCATAAAGTTTATCTCTTTTGTCTGCATCAAAATCTTTTACCATGGAGTAAATGTCTGAATATTCACCTTTTTTAACTTCTTCTACATTTATTGATATATTTCCCAGCATTTTTTTTATATTTGGAATAATACTTACAACTCCTATTGAACCTGTAAGACTATCTTTATCTGCATATATTTTTTCTGCTACTGCTGCTATATAGTATCCTCCTGAAGCTCCTACTCCCCCTATAGAAACATATATTGGTTTAATTTCATTTGCTTCCGTTATTTTATTGCTTATTATATTAGAAGCTAATGCTGAACCACCTGGAGAATTTATTCTTAAAACTATTCCTTTTACAGTATTATCTTTTAATGCCTTATTTATCTCCTCTATGAGGGTATTTGGAGTTATACTTCCTGAAATACTACCTGAAGTACTATCCATGAATATTGTTCCTTCAGCATATATTATTGCTATTTTATCTTTTCTTTTATTTCCATTCATTCCTAAAAGACTATTTTTAGATAAAAAAGTATTATATTTTTCAAAAGAAAGAAGTTTGTTATCTCCGATAACTTGTTTAAGCTGATCATAATACATAAATTCATCTATTAATTTTAATTTTTTCATTTGATTTGGTTCTGATACCATTAAATCACCATTAAGAATCTTTTCATTAATAAAGTCATGATTTACTTTTCTTTCAGTTGCTATATTATTTATGAAATTAGTATATTTTCTATTATACATTCTTTCTATATTTTCTTTATATTCTTTAGAAATGTGCTCTTTTGTTAAATTTTCTCCATATGCTTTATAATCCCCAACATGAATAACATTAAACTCTATTCCTAATTTGTCTGCTAAAAGTTTATAATACATAAGTTCTCCATAATATCCAGTAATATTTACAGGAGCACTCATTGTGGGAGGCATAAAAATATGATTGCTTTTTATAGCTAGTGAATAATTCCTATTATCAACCATTGTTACATATGAATATACCTCTTTTTTACTTTTTTTCAAATTATCTAATTTTTTTCCAAATTCTTCTATTTGAGCACTATCAAGAGATAGATTATCTAATTTCAATACTACTCCTTTAATATTATTATCTTTTTCTATATAATCAAAAACTTTCAAAATAGAGAAAAAATTTGTATCTTGTCCCTTTAAAAATTCTGGTAAATTTTTTCCCTTTTCTTTATAATCTTTTGATAAATCTACTTCTATATAACTTCCTTTTTCAATAATCACTTTATCTTTCTCTAATGTTGTTTTTGCAAAAAAAGCACCTATTGAAAATATCACCAAAAAAAATAAAAAAGCTTTTATAAAAAAAGAAAAAATTTCTTTTATTACAAATAATATTGTTCCTAAAATAAATTTTTTAAAAAAATTTAAAAATTTCACTATGCTACACCTACCTCCATAATTTTTCCTTATAATTTTATAATAACAGTTCTACACATCTGTGTCAAACTTTATCAAATTTTCTTCTTCACTCGTGTTATTTATTTTACAATAACAATTGACAGAATAATTCCTATTAGAAATTAATTTAAGATTATAAATATTAATTTGTACTATTTTTTTATTGCTTTCCTTTATTTATTCCTATTAATTAACTTCTTATATACTTGATTTCTTTAAATAATATATTTGATATATCATTCCCATAAGTAATTTCAAATTGATTTTAATATCATTTTCATGTATAATTTGTTCAAATAACGACTTTTATTTTCAGATATACACATTTTGTTGAATTTTAAATAGTGAATACTGATATTATAAAGGTCAAGAAAAAATTTTAGGGAGGATTTTATGAGTCAAATTAAACAAGAAAAAAAGGGCTTTTTTAATAAGTTCCTTGATTTCATCGAAGTTGGTGGAAATAAACTTCCACATCCAGTTACACTTTTCGTATTATTCTGTTTAACTATCATAATAGTTTCAGGAATTACTGAAAAAATGGGTGTGTCTGCTACATACAATGCTTTAAATAAAAAGACTGGAAACTTTGAAGAAATAACAGTTACTGTTAAATCTTTAACAAATGCTGCAGGTATTAGGTATATATTTAACTCTATGGTAAAAAACTTTACTGGGTTTGCTCCTTTAGGTACAGTTCTTGTAGGTATTATTGGTATTGGGGTTTGTGAAGGAAGCGGACTTATGTCTTCTACTATCAAAAAAGTTGTTATGGGAACTCCTAGAAGGGCTATAACTGCTATAGTTGTTTTTGCTGGTGTTATGTCTAATGTTGCTTCTGATGCTGGATATGTTGTACTTGTTCCATTGGGAGCAGTTATATTCCTTTCATTTGGAAGACATCCATTAGCAGGATTAGCTGCTGCATTTGCAGGAGTATCTGGAGGATTTTCTGCTAACCTTTTATTAGGTACTACTGATCCTCTACTTGGTGGTATAACTACAGAAGCAGCTAAACTTATCAGACCTGATTATTTCGTTGCAGCAACAGCTAACTATTATTTTATGTTTGTATCTACATTTATTATCACTGCCTTAGGAACCATCATTACTGAAAAAATAGTAGAGCCTAGACTTGGTCCTTACCATGGTGATGTTGATCATGACATGAAAGAATTAACTGATCTTGAAAGAAAAGGGCTAAGAGCAGCTGGAATTGTTGTTCTTGCTTATATTGCAGTTATGTTAGTTCTAACTTTGCCAACTAATGCTGTATTAAAAGTAGATGGAAGTTTAAAAGCTTGGACTTCTTCTGGACTTATTCCTGCAATGATGTTCTTCTTCTTACTTCCTGGATTAGCTTATGGATTTACAGCTAAAACTTTAAAAAGTGATAAAGATGTTGCAAAACTTATGGGTAAAGCTCTTGCTGGAATGGGTGGATATATGGCTCTTGCATTTACAGCATCTCAATTTATAGCATATTTTGGATATACAAATCTAGGAACTATCCTTGCTGTTAAAGGTGCTGATACTCTTAAATCAATAGGATTTACTGGATTACCATTAATTTTAGGATTTGTTTTATTCACTGCTTTCATCAACCTATTTATGGGTTCTGCATCAGCTAAATGGGCAATAATGGCTCCTGTATTTGTTCCTATGCTTATGGAACTTAACTACTCGCCTGAATTTACTCAAGCTGCTTACAGAATTGGAGACTCATCTACAAATATTATTTCTCCATTGATGTCTTACTTTGCAATGATAGTTGCTTTCATGCAAAAATATGATAAAGATTCTGGTATGGGAACTCTTATTTCAATGATGCTTCCATTCTCGATTTGTTTCTTACTTGGATGGACTATACTTCTAGCTATTTGGTTTGCTTTTGGACTGCCAATTGGACCTGGGGTATTTATTGAATTTAGTAAAATGCTAGGATAATCTAATAAAAATTAAAGAATCTGGTTCTAGTTATCAGATTCTTTTTTATTTCTCTTTTTATTTTTAGAAAAATATATTATAATGTATTTTAACAAATAAAAAACAGGAGGAAAAAATGAATTATCTTGGGGAACTCTATGCTTTAATTACGGCTTTTGGTTGGGCATTCAGCTCTATATTTTTTGAAGCAGCTTCTAAAAAAGCTGATAGTACAACAGTTAATGTAATCAGACTTATTATGGGAATAATCATGTTAGGTTCAGCTACTTTCTTTACAAGAGGGGTATTCTTCCCTACAGATTCTACAATCCATAACTGGACTTTCTTAAGTATTTCTGGAATAATTGGACTTTTTCTTGGTGACATGTTTCTCTATGAATCATATATCCTCATAGGAGCAAGAATATGTATGCTCTTTATGACTATGACTCCTCTTATTGTAGGATTATTTGGATTCTTATTTCTTGGTGAATCTCTTACATTAACTCAAACTATTGCTATGTTTATCACATGTTCTGGTGTTCTTATGGTTGTTTTAAAACCTAAAAGTGAAAATCCTGAAGATAAGAAACTCTCTCCAAAAGGAATAGCCCTTATTACAATAGCAGTTATTCTAGAAGCTCTTGGTAATATATTCACAAAAATAGGTGCAAAAGGATATGATCCTAGTTCTTCAACACAAATAAGAATGATTTGTGCTATGGGAGTATTTCTATTTTATCTTACATTTAAAAAGAAATGGGGAAGAATATTTTTTTCTTTCACTGATAAAAAACTTATGGGTCTTATTTTATTAGGAACAGTTACTGCCACTGTTGGTATTACTTTTTTAATTTCTGCTTTTAATTTAATAAATGCTGGAGTTGCTTCTACTTTTTCCTCTATCAGTCCAATAATAGTAATTCCTATTTCTATAATTGTTTTTAAAGAAAAAGTTAAAATGAGAGAAATTTTAGGAGCATTTGTTTCTGTTTTTGGAATTGCATTATTTTTTCTATGAGGGAGGTTTTATGAATTTAAAAATTTTACCTAATGATTTTTCTATTTGCAAAATAAAAAGTCTAAATGATATAAACTATGAAGATGAATTTGTTTTTATTGGAAAAACAGATGAAGAACTTTCATTGGTATGTTCTACTGAATATGTCCCTCAAGAATATATTGAATGTGACAATGAATGGAAAGGATTTAGAATAGAAGGAATTTTAGATTTTTCATTAATTGGTATTCTTGCTAAAATATCAAGTGTTCTTGCTGAAAACGGAATAAGCATATTTGCTGTTTCTACATACAATACTGACTATATCCTTTTAAAGTCTGACAAGTTTGATAAAGCAATAGAAATCTTAAAAAACTCTAACTATATTTTTAAATAAATTTTATAAATATACTTTGACATTTATTCTTAAATTTGATAAAATCCTCTTAATTTAAATCAATTATTTAGGAGGATTTTTTTTTATGGATGAATTACCTGGTACGACCAATGTCATATCACAATTATTATTTCTTTTAGTTTTAACTATTGCAAATGCTTTCTTTGCTGGTGCAGAAATGGCGACTGTTTCAGTAAATAAAAACAAAGTGAAAATGCTTGCAGAAGATGGTGATAAAAATGCCTTGCTTCTTCAGGAACTATTAAAAGAACCTACAAAGTTTTTATCTACTATTCAGGTGGCAATAACACTTTCTGGTTTTTTAGCAAGTGCTTCTGCTGCCACTAGTTTCTCTCATCCTTTAAATGTCATTATGACAAAATTAGAAATTCCTTATGGAGAAACAATAGCAATTGTTTTGGTTACTATAATTCTTTCATTTTTTACTTTAGTTTTTGGTGAGCTTGTCCCTAAACGTATTGCTTTACAAAAAGCTGAAGCTATAAGCTTATTTACTGTTAAGCCTATTTTGTTCATCTCAAAGCTTACTTCACCTTTTATTAAACTTTTATCTTTTTCTACAAATTTTATTTTGCAGATTCTGGGAATGAAAGCTGAAAACCTTGAAGAAAATATTTCCAAAGAAGAGATAAAATCCATGGTAGAAGCTGGACAAGCAAATGGTGTATTTAATGAAACTGAAAAAGAGATGATTAATTGTATATTTGAATTTGATGATATTTTGGCTTCAGAAATAATGATTCCTCGAACAGATGTTTATTCAATTGATATTGATGTTCCCATCAATGAATATATAGATGAATTACTGGCAACTAAGCATTCAAGAATACCTGTATATGAAGACGATATTGATAATATCATTGGTGTTCTTTATATAAAAGATCTCATTTTAGAAGCAAGAAATAAAGGATTTGAAAATGTAGATATTCGTTCTATACTTCGTAAACCTTATCTTGTTCCAGAAAGTAAAAATATTGATACATTATTTAAAGAAATGCAGAAATCTAAAAAATATATTGCTATACTTATAGATGAATATGGAGGCTTTTCTGGTATAGTTACTATGGAAGACCTTGTAGAGGAAGTTATGGGAAATATTGATGATGAATATGATGATAATGAACCAAAACTAGAAAAAATTGACAATCATACTTATTCAGTTGATGGTCTTTATTCTGTTGATGATCTTATAGACAACCTTGATATAGATATTATTTCTAAAAACCATAATACTATATCTGGATATTTGATAGATATATTAGGTGAAATACCTGATGATACATATCTTGATAAAGAAATAGAAGTAAATGATGTTATATTTAAAATAAAAAGTATAAAAGAAAATAGAATAGATAAAATAGAACTTATCTTAAACTAGATTTTCGCTAGGAGAAAGAAATGAAAAAAGCCCTTTTATTTGGTATTGGAGCCTCTTTTTTCTTTTCCTTTACATTTGTTCTCAATAGACAGATGAATATTGGAGGAGGAAGTTGGTATTGGAGCTCATCTTTACGATATCTCTTTATGCTCCCTATATTATTTTTTATAGTAACAATAAAAAAACAACTATTCCCAGTTATAGAAGATATCAAAAAAAATCCTGTCTCATGGCTTATATGGAGTACTATAGGATTTGGATTCTTTTATGCCCCTTTAAGTTTTGCTTCAGCATATGGAGCCTCATGGTTAGTAGCTGGAACTTGGCAGCTGACTATAATAGCAGGTGCTCTTATGTCTCCATTTTTTTATACAATTGTTGATGAACAAAGAGTAAGAAATCATATACCTAAAAAATTTTTATTTGTTTCTTTTATAATTTTAATTGGAATATTTCTTATGCTTTCTGAAGAAGCTAAAAAAATATCTATTTTTGATAGTTTTTTAGTAGTTGTTCCTGTTCTTTTTGCAGCATTTTCCTATCCATTGGGAAATCGTAAAATGATGGAACTATGCAACAGCAGATTAAATACACTTCAAAGAGTATTTGGAATGACATTATGCAGTATTCCATTCTGGATTATTATAGTAATTCTGGGAGTAATTCAGACAGGAATTCCTACTGATAATCAAATTATTCAATCTCTTATTGTTGCTATTTCTTCTGGTGTTATTGCTACAATAATGTTTTTTAAAGCTACAGATATAGTCAAAGGAGATAGCCATAAACTTGCTGTTATAGAATCTACACAAGTTGGAGAACTTATCTTTACACTTTTGGGTGGAGTTTTGATTTTTCATGATACTATTCCTACTATATTAGGTATAATTGGAATAGTCTTAGTTGCAATTGGAATGGTAATAAATAGTTTTATTCAAGAATAGAAACAGAAAAGGAAGCAATTTTAGACTGCTTCCTTTCTTTAAATTTATCAATATTTTATTTATTATTTTCTAAATTTTTAAGTTCTTTTTCCAATTGATCTAAAAGTCTATCAAATTCTTTTGCTACTGCATGAAAACTTTCTTCTTTTTCCAAATCTACCCCAGCTTTTTTCAACTGATTCATTGGATGATCATTTCCACCAGATTTCAATAGTTCTAGATAAGCAGAAGCTGCTGCTCCTCTTTCTTCTATTCCATATTTTTCATTAGTTATTCTATCATATAAATTTGCTGATGATGCAAAACTTGTTGCATATTGATATACATAATATGGCGAATTATAGAAATGTGGTATTCTTGCCCAGATTATTTTTTGTAATTCATCCATAGTAAGAGTTTCTCCAAAATACTGTTTGAATAGATTTTCCATTATTCCACTTAAAACATCTGGAGTTATTGCTTTTCCTTCTTCAACTAATTTATGGGCTTGATATTCATAATTAGCAAATAAAGTCTGAATATAAAAAGTCCCTACTATATTTCCTAAAGCCTGTTCCAATAATGCTATTTTTTCTTTTGAATCATTACTATTGTTTATCATATAATCAAGCATAAGTCTTTCATTGAATGTAGAAGCTACCTCAGCTACAAATATTGTATAATTAGAAGATGTATAAGGTTGATTTTCATTTGAAAGAATTGTATGCATTGTATGACCAAGCTCGTGAGCTAATGTAAATACATCATTCATAGTAGATTGATAATTTAAAAGCATATAAGGATGAACATCATAAATTCCAATAGAATAAGCTCCACTTCTTTTACTTTCAGTTTCATATACATCTATCCATCCTTCACTAAGAGCTTTATTCATTTTTTCGCTGTAATCTTTTCCTAATGGAGCTACTGAATCCAATACCATTTCTTTCGCTGCATCATATGAAAATTCCTTATTATAATCAACAATATTTATACTGTTATCATAATAATGATAACTTTCTAATCCTAGAGCTTGTTGTCTAAGTTTTACATATCTTTGAAGTGGAGCATTATTATCTATTGCAGATTTTAATAGAGTTTCAAATACTTCAGTTGGTACATTTTTAGGTTCAAGAGCCTTATCTAATGTGGTATTATAATTTCTGGCTTTTGAAGTTGCTACATCTCTTTGAAGAAGTGATCTATATATTGCTCCATAAGTATTTTTATTAGCATCATATGATCCATATAAAGCTTCAAAAGCTTTTTTTCTGTCCTCTTGATTTCTATTAGTAGATAAAACTTTTGAATAAATACCATTTGTAACAGGTCCTTTGTAACCATCTGAAAGTTCTACTTCATTCCATTTTATATCTGAAATAGAAAGTTCACCATATATGTCATCAGGAGCTCCCATATATTGTCCATAATAAGACAAAAGTTTTTCTTTTCCTTCATCTAATACATGTCCCTGTAACCTATATATTTCCATTAAGCTGAATTTATGCTCTTGTAAAACCGGATTTTTTTCTATCCATTTTTCCATTGTTTCTTTTGGTATTTCTAATATTTCAGGTGTCATCCAAGAAGTAGACACAGAATATTCAGTAAGAATTGCCATTATCTCTTGTAATTTTATAGATGCTGTTTCATCTTTAGAATTAATATCTTTTAACATATATGGATATATATATAATTTTTCTATTGTCCTACTTATCTTTTCTTCTAGTTGAATCATTTCTGTAAATTTTTCTGAACTATATTTTATTTTTCCTTTATATTCTGGAACTTTCTTCATCAATTCTTTTGTATTATCCAGTTCTCTATCCCATGCATCCCAATTAGAATAGTATTCTTCCAAATTCCACTTATATTTTTTATCTATATCTTCTCTCTTCAAAATTTTCTTCTCCATTTTTTCTCCTTTTTTCTCCTCTTGTTTTCCTATTTCTATATTTTTTCTATTATGGTTTTCTTTTCCTTTTCCTTCATTTTGAAAATAAAATTTTGCTCCTATGAGTGCTGCTAAGAATCCAATTATAAATATTTTTTTTATAGTTCTCCCTCCTTATTAATATTCATTTCATACCCTCTTATTATACCATATATTCACAAAAAAATCTTGACAAAAGTAACAACTTAGTTGTAAAATAAAGTTGTTACTTTTAAAAAAAGAATTTTTAATCTACATTTGAATAATAAATCAACACATATATTTTATTTCATGATTAGGAGGTTTTATATGAAGAAAAAAATATTTACTTTCATTATTACTAGTTTTCTTACTTTAGCATTTTTGGGATGTGGTGGAAATGATAAAAAAGAAGTGCGTTTTGCTGATGCAGGATGGGACAGCAACAAAGTTCACAATGCAGTTGCTGGCTTTATTATAGAAAATGCATTTGGTTATACTTGGAGTGAAGTTCCTGGTTCTACACCGATTTTACATGAGGCTATCAAAAGTGGGGAAATAGATGTACATATGGAAGAATGGACTGATAATATTCCTAGTTACTATCCTGATTTAAAAGCTGGTCTTTTCCAAGAATTAGGTACTAACTTTGATGATAATAGACAAGGAATATATGTTCCTAGATATGTAA
Source organism: Fusobacterium sp. (assembly GCF_032477075.1). Classification (NCBI taxonomy): domain Bacteria; kingdom Fusobacteriati; phylum Fusobacteriota; class Fusobacteriia; order Fusobacteriales; family Fusobacteriaceae; genus Fusobacterium; species Fusobacterium sp. The sequence goes on from NZ_JAWDXO010000002.1 coordinate 33,949, forward strand.
TAGAAACTATGGCCCCTGATTTAAAATCTGTAAAAGATTTACCTAAATATAAAGAGCTTTTTAAAGATAGTGAAAATCCTGAAAAGGGACGTATTTATGGTGCAATTCCTGGTTGGGAAATAGATAATATTATGTATAAAAAATATGAAGCTTATGGTCTTGATAAGGATTTTGTATATTTCAGACCAGGTTCTGATGCTGCATTATCTGCTGCTTTCACAGCTGCATACGAAAAAAAAGAGCCAATTGTAGGTTATTATTGGGAACCAACTTGGTTATTAGGTAAATATGATTTTGTTCTTTTAGAAGATGAGCCTTATGATGCTGAAAAATATTTTGAAGGGAAAACTGCTTGCCCATCTGTAAAAGTAACTATTGGAGCAAGTAATAAATTTAAAGAAAAAGCTCCTGAAATTGTTGCTTTTCTCAGCAAGTATCATACTTCAAGCAAATTGACTTCAGAAGCTTTGGCACATATGCAGGAAACTGGAGATAACTATAATGCAACTGCTAAATGGCTTCTTAAAAACAATGATAATTTAATAGATCAATGGCTAAATGCTGATAAAGCTGAAGCAGTAAGAAAAGCTCTAAATTAATAATGGGAGGGTATTATGAACGGAATTTTTAATTTTCCTTTTAAATTGAATATTGATATAGCTCTTATAGATAGAACTGTTAAAAATTTTAGTATTCAATTTAGTGGATTTTTTAATATTATAAAAAATATTTTAAATGGACTAATAGGTGGTATATTGACCATACTTAACTTTATTCCATGGTGGGTACTTATCTTACTAGTATTTCTTGCTGGGTGGAGGCTCACAGGAAAATTAAGAAATGGTATACTTTACAGTTGTATGCTTTTCTTCATAGGTATAATAGGACTTTGGGATTTGATGAATGATACACTTTCTATTGTTCTTGCTGCTGTTTTTATTTCTCTTTTATTAGGATTTCCAATAGGTATACTAATTTCTGGAAGTGAAAAAATAAATAGCTTTGTAAGACCTATACTTGATACTATGCAAACAATGCCTGTCTTTGTTTATCTTATTCCAGCTGTACTTTTCTTTGGACTAGGAAAAGCTCCTGCAGTTATTGCAACTACAATATATGCTATTGTTCCTGTTATCAGACTTACAAGTCATGGTATCAGACAAGTGGATAAAGAAGTAGTAGAAGCTGCACGAGCATTTGGTTCTACAAAATTTCAAGCATTATGGAAGGTACAAATACCTCAAGCTCTTCCTACTATTATGACTGGTGTAAATCAAACTTTGATGATGGCTATGGCTATGGTTGTTACATGTTCTATGATTGGTGCTAGTGGTCTGGGTATGGAAGTTCTCATAGGAGTAAACCGTATTGAGATAGGACGTGGTCTTGTTGCAGGTACTGCTGTTGTTATAGTAGCTATCTTGATGGATCGTATCACTCAGGCATGGATTAATAGAAGTGAGGTGAAGAAAAAATAATGAACAATAATATAGAAAATAATAATGATGAAAAACATATTTTAAGTGTAAAAAATCTAACAAAACTTTATGGTTTAAATAAAAATGAAGCTGCAAAAATGCTTAAAGCTGGAGCAGAAAAAAATGAAGTTTTCAAAAAAACTGGTGTAACTTCTGCTATATGGAATATGTCCTTTGATGTAAAACAAGGAGAAATTTTTGTTATAATTGGTCTTTCTGGTTCTGGTAAATCCACAGTTATTCGTTGTTTAAATAGACTTCATAATCCTACATCTGGAACCATCTTATTTGATGGTAAGGATATTGGGAAGTTCTCCCAAAAAGAACTTATAGACTTTAGAAGAAATAAAATTTCTATGGTTTTTCAAAATTTTGGATTGATGTCTCACAGAAATGTTATAAGTAATATTGAATATGGTCTTGAAATTAAAGGTATCCCAAAGGAAGAAAGAGAAAAAAAAGCCATGAAAGTATTAAAAATGGTAGGTCTTGAAGGATTGGAACATGCAAATATCAACAGTCTTTCTGGTGGAATGAAACAGAGAGTTGGAATTGCCAGAGCTTTGGCTAGTGATCCTGAAATACTTCTCATGGATGAACCATTTTCAGCTCTTGATCCATTAGTTCGTAGTGATATGCAATTTGAACTATTATCAATACAAAAAAAATTAAAGAAAACAATAGTATTTATTACTCATGATATAAATGAAGCCTTTAAACTTGGTGATAAAGTTGCTATAATGAAAGATTCAAGACTTATTCAACTTGATACACCTGAAGATATGTCTGCTAATCCAGCTGATGACTATGTTCGCCAATTTATTGATAGTGCTGATAAAACTAAAGTTATAAGTGTAAAACAGATAATGTTTAATCCTTCTTGTATAATTCGTTTGAAAGAAGGTGCAGGAATTGCTATTCGTGAAATGAAAAGTAACAGGGTTTCAAGTGCTTATGTTATAGATAATCATATGAAATTTTTAGGAATAATAACTATTGATAATGCTCTTAAATGTAGAAATGAAAATGGATTTCTTTCTGATTATATAATTAATGAAATTCCTACTACATCTTCAGATACATTAATAAACGATATTCTTCCTATTGCAATAAATACTAAGTTTCCACTTGCAGTTATTGATGATGGAGAACTTATGGGAATAGTTTCTAAAGCATCTATTTTATCCACATTAATTTAATTAAGATAAAAAGCATGGTTTATTATACACAATAATCATGCTTTTTTATTTATATTTAAATTACTATACTCAATCTTCAGAAATCTGCTATTTTTAATATTTTCCCTATTATTTTGGCTATCCTATCTAATTTAAATTTTTTAAAGCCTAAAAAAATACTTATATCTTTTTGCTTTTTACTATATATTATATTTTTAAATAAAAAAATCCATTAAGCAAAAATCTTTGCTTAAAGGATTTACTTTAATTAATCTATTTTTTTATTTATTGCCACTTCCCTATCTAATGGAAGAACTTTATTTAAAATAACTCCTGCAAGTGCTGCAAGAGCAAGTCCTGAAAGCGAAACTGTTTTCCATATAACAATATTGTCTACTGCTATTCCAAATACAAATATTAATGAAGCTATAATAAGATTTCTTGAATTAGAAAAATCTAATCCTGCATCTACTAGTGTTCTGGCTCCCACTGATGAAATCATTCCAAATAATATTATTGAAACTCCTCCCATTACTGGAGCAGGTATAGTTTGAAGAATCACTCCAAATTTTCCTAAAAGTCCTAAGATGATTGCATAACATGCTGCTATTCTTAAAATTGAGGGATCATAAACTTTAGTTACTGCAAGAACCCCAGTGTTCTCTCCATAGGTAGTATTCGCTGGACCACCTAAAAGTCCAGCTACAATTGTAGCAACTCCATCTCCCATAAGTGTTCTATGTATACCTGGGTTTTTAAAGAAATCCTTTCCTACAACAGCACCATTTGTTGTAATATCTCCAATATGCTCAATAAAAACCACTAAAGCTATAGGAGCTATTGCGAGTATCCCACTTACAGAAAAAGCTGGAAGTGTAAAAAGATCGTTAGCAGCTTCAGCTGAAAGACCTACCCAGTTTGCTTTTGCAATAGGCTCAAAACTCACAAGTCCCATACACATGGCTACAATATATCCCAATATTACAGATATTAAAATTGGAACAAGTCTGAAAAATGATCTTTTCATTATCGTAATGCTGATCATAGAAATAATGACTACTAAAGCTATTATCAAACTTTTAGGTTCAAATTTTCCATTTGCATAGCCTGCCATACTCAGAGCTACTGGACTCATTCTAAGACCTATTACCATTATAATTGGTCCTGTTACTACTGGGGGAAAAAAAGATTTGATTTTTTCTACACCAAAAACTTTTACTAAATAAGCCATTATCAAATAAATAAATCCTGCTGCTATGACTCCGCCTTTTACAGCTCCAATCCCCTCTTCTTTTAATACTAAACTCAATGCCCCTATAAAAGCAAAAGATGAACCTAAAAATACTGGCACTATTCTTTTAGTACAAAAATGAAATATCAATGTTCCTGCTCCTGCTGCTATAAGTGCAATTGAAGGATTTAAACCTGTTAAGAAAGGAACCAAAACCGTTGCTCCAAACATTGCAAGTACATGCTGTGCTCCTAATAAAAGTTTTGTTTTACTTCCAATTTTTTCTATATTACCTTCCATTTTTCCTCCTTTTAAAAATATATTATTTAAAATTTTATTTATCCTTAAAAAAAGGATAGTACTGAGACTACCCCTTTAATTTATTTAAAAATTTTTCTTCATTTATTATGAATCTTCCATGTTTTCCTTCTCCAACTAAAGTATCTCCATGATATACTTTTACAGAAAAATCAAGTTTTTTCCCATCAATTTTTTCAAGAACAGATATACATTTGATTTTATCTCCTACAAGATTAGCTTTCAAATGCTTTATGTCTACAGATATTCCTACTGTTGTCTCTCCTGCTGGAAGTTCTTTTTGTATCAACTCAAATGAAGTATTTTCCATAAATGCTATAAGTATTGGTGTTGCAAAAACATTTAAAGCTCCGGATGCAATTTTAGCTGCTGTTTCATTTTCATTTACTACTTTTTCAAGTGTTAAGCTTATTCCTTCTTTCAGCATTATTATCCTCCTCATATCAAATTCACGAAAATTGTACTACAACAATATGTTTTTGTCAATACTTTACTTCATTGTGTCTTTTTTTAGTTTAGGTTTTCTTCCATTCAGTGACATGTATCCCACCCATAAAATAATATAAGAAAAGTATACTCCTAAATTATTTTTCTTCCTATTAAAATATTCAAATATTTTATATCCAACTCTCAATACTCCTACAACATATTTATCATCTGATTCTTTTGTTGAACTTGCCAAAAGAATTCCAAAATATACTGCAATTATTAATAATGATATTCCTATAACAATCCATGTTTTCAGCATATATTACCCCTCCTATCCTACTCTACTCACTTAATACTACCCCCATCAATTTCCCTGTATTAAAAGTTACTCTACATTTATCATCTACAGCTATATTACTCATACAAATGGAATCCCCCTGATGGAGTGTATATTCATTTAATGGATATTTAAACCCTTCTAATGTAAGTTTTTCAACTTTTTCAGAGAAAGGTATAAAAGAAACTGTCTTCCCTTTTAATCCTATTAATTCAGCTTTTTTTTCAATAGAAAATATTTTCTCTTTTTCTGTTACAAATATAAGATTTTTAAATTTAAATATGAGATTCAGATTTGTCAGCGAATGATCTATTCTTCCTCCCAGTCCTCCAATTATAAAAATTTCATCATAATTTAATTTGGAAATATACTGCAATATCAGTTCTCCATCTGTGTAATCTTTATTCTTAGGAAATTTTTTTATTATTACATTATTATTACGATATTTTTCTGTAATTTCCTTTGTTACAGAATCAAGATCTCCCCATATTTCTAAAGGGAAAATCCCTAAAGCTTCTAAATGGACAGCACCACCATCAGCACAATAAATATCTCCTTTTTTTTTATTTATTAACTTTGTATAAAATTCTTTACTTCCTTCAAGTTGTCCATTAAAAAATACATATGCTATTTTCATTACTACCTCTATTTTTAATCATCATCCTCTGATATTTCTACCACTATAAATATAGGAAGATGATCTGATATTTTATCTTTCATAAGTCTATATTGTCCTTGAGTAAAATCCAAAGCCCCACTTTTCCCTGTAAATTCCCTAGTGTGTACTGTTGATAAGAACATATTATCATAGGAATTTGCTAAACTTTTTTTCCCTAATGTTGTTTTAATTATTGGGCTCAAAGCATATATTATTTTATCTGAATGTGAAAGAAACTTTTCAAATGACTCATCAAATCCAGAAAGATTGAAGTCTCCAGCAATAATAATATCATTTTCTTCTGAATCCATATTTTGAAAATAATCATACACTTCATTCATCTTAAAAGCTTCTGCTCTTCTTGCACTTTCATTTTTTCCAAACACTGAATGAACAAGAACAAAAGTAAAATCAAATTCTCCTATTTTAAAATCTGCTCCATAAGGTGGTCTTGCAAATTTATCCTCTATATCTTTGTAAAAACCTCTTTCTTTTAAAAATTTTACTTTATCTTTTTTCCATATATAAGCAAAATACTCTTTATAACTATTTTTTCCTACTGGATATGGTGAAACATGATAATCCCATTTCTCTCCAGACACTTTATTTAAAGTGTTGACAAGCTTTTCCACTCCCTCTATATTCATTACTTCTATAAGCCCAGTTATATCAAACATCTCAAGAGTTTTAGCCATCAAAATATAATCTTTTTGGCTTTTTCCGAGTCTTAATGTGTTAAAAGATGCTATATATCCTTCTTGAGCAAAAATTATCACTGTTAATAAAAAATATATAAAAATCAATTTTATTTTTTTCATATTTCACACACCTTTTTTACAAAAAATACTATTATATTAATTTTACCATATTTTAGTCAATAAACAATGAGAAAAATTGACTTTTTTTCATTTTTGAACTATAATTTCTTAACATGGATAATTAATTTCATATAAAAAATGAGGAGATGATGTATATGATTGCAGCATTTTTTGATATTGATGGGACAATTTATAGAAATTCTCTTCTGACTGAGCATTTTAAAAAACTTATAAAATATGAATTGTTGGATTTCAGAGAATACGATACAAGAGTAAAAGAAGCTTTTAAGCTCTGGGATGAAAGAGTTGGAGATTATGATAAGTACCTTCTTGGTCTTACACAGACTTATGTTGATGCTATAAAGGGACTTTCTACAGAATATAATGATTTTGTGGCAGATCAGGTAGTAGAATTAAAAGGAAACAGAGTTTATTCTTACACAAGAAGCATGATAAAATGGCATAAAGAACAAGGGCATAAAGTTATTTTTATTTCTGGAAGTCCAGATTTTTTAGTATCCAGAATGGCTAAAAAATGGGATGCTGATGATTTTTGTGGTTCTATATATCATGTTGAAAATGGAATGCTTTCTGGAAAAATTTCTCCAATGTGGGATTCAGAAAATAAAATGAAGTCTATAGATATGTTTTGTAAAAAATATAGTATTGATTTAATGAAAAGTTATGCCTATGGAGATACTCATGGTGATTACAGTATGCTCCTTAGCGTTGGTCATCCCAGAGCTATTAATCCAAGTCTTGAACTTTTAAATAGTATAAGAGAATCTGATTATTTGAAAAAAAATACAGAAATTATTATAGAAAGGAAAGATGTCATTTATAAAGTACATTCTAACGTGGAAACTTTATAATTTTTTTAATTTTAATCAAGGAGGCAAATATGAGAATGAGATTATTTTATTTTATAATTTCATTTATGTTTATGTTTTTTACTTCTAATTTTGATATTCAGGAAAAACATTCTGCTTTTAAAGACTTACCCCAAAATATTCTTCTTTTAGGTAAGATAGAAAGTACTAGAGAATATAGTTTTATAAAAATAGACAAAATAGAACTTGCAGATAGGGAAACTTTAAAAAATCCCATACCTGCTTTTTTAGAAATGACAGAGATTGTTACAGAAGAGCCTTGCATAAATACTGTTATTTATCTGCAAAAAGATATTTTAACATTTTATACAATCCTTGAACGGTATGATTCCCGAATTCTTTTGATTTAACAATTTCTCATAAAAATCACATTATATTCAAGAAACAATAATAAGGAGATTAATTTATGAGAGAATTTTATATAGGAATGGACGTTGGTTCTACTACTATAAAAATAGTATGTCTTGATGAAAAAGATAATGTTATCTATTCAATTTATCAAAGACATCTTTCTAATGTTAGAGAAACAACTAAAAAAATGTTTGATGAATTTTTAGAACATATGAAAAATAATTTTGGAAAAGATATTAAATATAAAATAAGTATTACTGGTTCCAGTGGAATGGGAATCTCTTCTTGGATAGGTATAGATTTTGTACAGGAAGTTATTGCTTGTATAAAATCTATTGAAACTCTTATTCCAGAAACTGATGTAGCTATTGAACTTGGAGGGGAAGATGCAAAAATAACTTTTCTTAAAAATGATATGGATCAAAGAATGAATGGAAGCTGTGCTGGTGGAACAGGAGCTTTCATTGATCAGATAGCTACTCTTTTGGACACAGATGCTTCAGGTCTTAATGAACTTGCTAAAGGATTTGATTCTATTTATCCAATAGCTGCCAGATGTGGAGTGTTTGCAAAAACTGACATACAACCTCTTATCAACGAGGGAGTAAGAAAAGAAAATATAGCCGTATCTGTATTTCAAGCTGTGGTTAACCAAACTATAACTGGTCTTGCTTGTGGTAAAAAAATAACAGGAAAAGTGGCTTTTTTAGGAGGTCCTCTTTTCTTTTTAAGTGAGCTTAGAAATAGATTTATTGATACATTAAAATTAGTTCCTGAAGATGTTGTTTTTCCTGAAAATTCACAGCTTTTTGTTGCTCAGGGTGCTGCTTTTCTTTCTAAAGAAAATGAAAGTGTATTTTCTTATGAAGAGCTTAAAACTAAAGTAGAGCGTCTTAATGAAAAAGATACTTCTGATACTTCAAGACTTCAGCCATTATTTGAAAATGAAGATGAATTGAATGAATTTCTTGAAAGACATGAAAAAGAAAAAATAGAAACAAGAGATTTAAGTACATATGAAGGAAATGCTTATCTTGGAATAGATGCAGGTTCCACTACTATTAAAGTAGTTCTTATTTCAGAAGAAAAAGAGATATTGTTCTCACATTATTCACATAACAAGGGAAATCCACTTGATAATATTATTGCTACACTTAAAGAACTGTATTCAAAAATGAATAAAAATATTATTATTAAAGGTTCATGTGTTACTGGATATGGAGAAACTCTAATCAAAGCAGCATTGAGAGTAGATATTGGTATAGTTGAAACTATGGCACATTATAAAGGATCACAATTTTTCCAGCCAGATGTTGATTTTATACTTGATATTGGTGGACAAGATATGAAATGTCTGAAAATACAGGATGGTATTATTACTTCTATTCTTTTAAATGAAGCTTGTTCTTCTGGATGTGGATCATTCCTTGAAACTTTTGCTCATTCGCTTGGAATGGATATTCTGGAATTTTCCAGATTAGGAATGGAATCCAAATCTCCAGCTGACCTTGGTACCAGATGTACTGTATTTATGAATTCAAAAGTTAAACAGGCACAAAAAGATGGAGTAGAAGTAGCTGATATCTCTGCTGGACTTTCTTACTCTGTTGTCAAAAATACACTTTTTAAAGTTATAAAAATAAAAAACAAAGATGAATTAGGAAAAAATATAGTTGTTCAAGGAGGAACTTTCCTTAATAACTCTGTACTGAGAGCTTTTGAATTGGTTTCAGAAAGGAATGTAATCAGACCTAATGTTGCTGGACTTATGGGAGCTTTTGGAGCTGCCCTTATAGCAATGGAACAGGCTGGAGAAAGTTCATCTATTATGACTCTTGATGAGTTAAATAATTTCAGTTGTACTACAAATCTTACTAGATGTAAGCTTTGTAATAATCATTGTTTATTGACTATCCATAAATTTAAAAATGGTGAAAATTTTATATCAGGTAACAGGTGTGATAACCCTCTTGGAAAAATGAAGAAAAATACAGCACCTAATATGTTTGATTATAAATACAACAGATTATTTAACTATATACCTTTAGAACCTTCAAAAGCTACTAGAGGAGAAATCGGTATTCCTAGAGTCTTAAATTTCTATGACTCATATCCATTTTGGTTTACATTATTGACTAATCTTGGATTTAGAGTAATTATATCTGATGATTCATCTAAAAAATTATATGAAAAAGGGATTGATACTATTTCTTCTGATTCTATATGCTACCCTGCAAAACTTGTTCATGGACACATTGTGGATCTTATAGAAAAAGGTGTAAAAAGAATCTTCTATCCTTGTGTTATATTTGAAGAAAAAGAAGATGAAAAATCTTCTAATCAGTTTAACTGTCCAATTGTTATGTCATATCCAGAAGTTATTAATAATAATATGGATATATTAAAAGAAAAACATATAGATTTAATACTTCCATTTTTCTCATTTGAAAGTAAAGAAGTTCTTTATAAGACTGTCTTTGAAGAATTTGAAAGATTTGGAATATCAAAATCTGAAGCTAAAATGGCTGTAGATACTGCATGGGAAGAAAAATATAACTTTAGAAAAGATATGAGAAACAAAGCTCTTGAAATAATTGCTGATCTAGAAAAAACTGGAAAAACTGGAGTAGTTCTTTGTGGAAGACCTTACCACTGTGACAAAGAAATTCATCATGGTATTCCAAACATAATAAATTCCTTTGGAATAGCTGTTCTTACAGGAGATGCTGTTGCCAGTCTTGCTTCTCTTGATGAAGAACTGAGAGTAATAGATCAATGGACATATCACTCAAGGTTATACAGAGCTGCTGCTTATGTAGGAAAAAGCAAGTGTCTTGAACTTATAGAACTAAATAGTTTCAGCTGTGGTATAGATGCAGTGACTACTGACCAAGTAGAAGAAATATTAGCCAATTATGGAAAGGTACATACTCTTTTAAAAATAGATGAAATAAGTAACCTTGGAGCTGTAAAAATAAGAATAAGAAGCCTTTTAGCTGCTCTAGACTATAAGAAAAATGCTCTTAGATCTTCTATTAAAAAGAAAATAGAATATAAACGAGCTCAATTTACTAAAAAAATGAAAAAAGAATATACTATCCTTGCTCCACAAATGGCACCAATGCATTTTAAATTATTAAAAACTGCATTCAAAGCTGAAGGATATAACCTTGAAGTACTGGATGAAACACAAGAAGCATTAGATTGTGGACTTCAATATGTTAATAATGATGCTTGCTATCCATCTATATTGGTTATTGGAGAACTCATCGCGGCATTAAAATCAGGAAAATATGATCTTGATAAAACTGCTGTTATGATTTCACAAACTGGTGGAAGCTGTCGTGCTACTAATTATTTAGGGTTCTTGAAAAAAGCTATAAAAGACAGTGGCTTTGAAAAAATTCCTATTCTTTCTTTAAATGCAAGCGGTTTTGAAAAACAGGAAGGTTTCTCTATAACTCTTCCTTTTGCTCATAAATGCCTGATAGCTGTATCATATGGAGATATTCTTATGAAACTTCTTTATCATGTACGTCCCTATGAAAAAATTAAAGGAAGTGCTTTTGAATTATATGAAAAATGGAATGAAAAAGTCAAAGAAAATATATATAATGGTAAGTTTTCTCAATTTAAAAATAATATAAATGCAATAGTAAATGATTTTTCTAAAATTGAAGTATCTGATGAAAAGAAAATAAAAGTTGGAATAGTTGGAGAAATACTTGTTAAATTCAGCCCTTTCGCTAATAATAATCTAGCTGAATTCATAGAGGCTGAAGGAGGAGAGGTTTATACTTCAAGTCTTATGAGTTTTGTTAAGTATTGTATATATAGTGATATATTTATAACTGAAAGATTTAAAGGCAAAATTGCAGCAATGAAATTAAAAGCTGCACTTTGGATAATAGAACAGTATACAAAAGTATTAAATAATGCTTTACAAAAAAATTCTAGGTTTGGACATGAGGATTCTATACAAGACCTTGCTCAAAAAACTTCTCAGTACATATCAATAGGAAATCAGTCTGGTGAAGGATGGTTTCTTATGGGAGAAATGATAGAGTTCATTGAGAAAGATGTTCCTAATATCGTTTGTGTACAACCTTTTGGATGTCTTCCTAACCATATAACTGGAAAAGGTATGATTAAAAAATTAAGATCAGAGTATGAGAATGTTAATATAGCTCCTATAGATTATGATCCTGCTTATTCTGAAGTCAATCAACTAAATAGGATAAAACTTATGCTTTCTGTTGCTAGAAAAAATCTAAAAAACTCTTAAAAAAGATTTAATTTATGATATAATTAAAGAAATAAAGAGGTTTTAAATTTTTGGAGGTGGATTGATTGTATAAAGCTAACTATCTTATGATGACCCCTGGACCTACAATGGTAAGAGAAAATGTTTTAAAAGCTAGATGCAACTTTTTTGGAAACCCTGACCTAGATCCTAATTTTTTTGTTTTTTATGATAAATTATGTAAAAAAACTGGAAAATTATTTGGAGCTAAAAAAGCTCAAACTGTTATAATGAATGGTGAAGGTATGCTTGGATTAGATACTGCCTGTGCTTCACTTACTGAGCCAGGAGACAAAGTTCTTGTTGTATCTAATGGTATCTTTGGAGAGGGATTCAAAGGTCTGGTGGAAACTTATGGTGGAGAGGTTACTTTATTTGAAACTGATGTTAAAAATACTTTTGATATAGATAAATTAAGAATATTTCTTGAAAAAAATAAAGATTTTAAATATGCTACTATGGTTCATTGTGATACCCCTTCTGGAGTACTTAATAATGTTGAAATTATTTGTAAAATTTTAAAATCTGAAGGAATTATGACAGTAGTTGACAGTGTTGCTGCTGTAGGTGGAGTACAATTAGATGTGGATGGATGGGGAATTGATATTGCTTTAGGAGGTTCTCAAAAAGTTTTCTCTGCTCCTTCTGGAATTACAATAATGACAGTAAGTGATGATGCTTGGGCAACCATTGAGAATAGAAAAACTCCTATTGCTTCTTTTTACTGCAATTTATCTTTATGGAAAAATTGTGTGAAAGAACAGCTTTTTCCCTATACAATGCCTGCCAGTGATTTAATAGCCTTTGATGTTGCAATTGATAACATTTATAAAGAAGGAATAGAAAAAGTTAGAGAAAGACACCATACAGCTGCTGAATATGTTAGAACTCGTCTTATGGACATAGGATTAGAACTTTATTTAAAAAACGGTTATTCTCCAACAGTAACTGCTTTCTGTCTCCCAGAAGGATACGATTACAAAGAAGTATCTGACTATCTTTTTCATAATTTTGAAGTAATGATAGCTGATTCTTATTCCTACTTAAGCAATAAAGTACTTAGAATAGGGCATATGGGTGAAAATGCTCGTTTCTATAGACTTGACTATACTTTAAAAGCTATTGAAAAAACTTTGAGAATTCTAAAAAAATAATATTTTACATTAAAAGTCTCTTTTTTGGCACTTCAAGTCATAAAAGAGACTTTTTAAGTTCAATCTATTGTTTTTATTTAATCTTGATTATATATTATATAATGCAGATAGTATAAATAAATTCAATTTCAGGGGAAGGAAACTTTATGTGTGATCTTGATAAAAATAATAAAATGCCATTGTACGGACAGTTAATGAATTTTTTACTTTCAGAAATAGAATGCAATAAGTTTAAAGAATATGAAAAATTGCCATCTGAAAGAGAACTCTGTGATAAATTTTGTTTAAGTCGTGATACTGTGAGGCAAGCTATTTTTCAATTAGAAAAAATGGGATATATTTATAAAAAACATGGAAAAGGAACTTTTGTTGCCCCAAAGCAATTAAAACCTGATTTATATAAATTTTATGATTTTACAGAGGAAATGAAAAAACTTGGAAAAGATGCTGCCTCTAAAATCTTATCCTTTGAAATAATCCCTGCTGATAAATATATAGCAAAATTTTTAAAAATAAAAGAAAATAGTAATGTTCATAGAATTACTCGTCTAAGGATTGTAGATTCTATCCCTCTTATTTTTGAAAAAACCTATCTTCCTATGGAAAAATTTGGCTATTTCCATATTGATGAATTAAATAACTCATCACTCTGTAATATATTAAAAAATAGATTTTCTGTAAAATTTTCTAAAGGGGAGGAAACTTTTTATCCAATCACTCCTGATGAAGAAATAGCCAGATACCTTAGTCTGATGAGATTTCAGCCAGTAATAAAAATAGAAAGAACTACTTTTGAAGACGAAATACCCATAATGTTCACTGAACGAATAGTTAGAGGGGATAAATTTAAATATACAGTTATAACTTCATTTTAATTTTAAAAGAAACTAAATTAATAGAAATTACTTATGATAAACATTTATTTCTTATAGAGAATTTCTTTTTTTCTAAAGTCCTATTCTATTAAACTATATTTTATGATATAATGCTGCATAATATATTTAGAAAAGGAGTAAAAAAATGAAAATAACACAGGAAACGAATTGTGCTATAAAAGCTATTCTATATTTATCTACACTTCAAAAAAGTGAAGTATCCTCTGCAAAAGTTATTGGAAAATTCATTGAATTTTCTGATAAATTTGTACTTAAAGTTTTGAGACCTTTGACAAGTGCAAATATAGTTTTACCTTTCAGAGGTGTTACTGGAGGATACTGCTTAAAAAAAACTATTGATAAAATTAGTCTTTTTGATGTTATAATTGCTGTGCAAAATGATATTAATATATTGACTGTCATGAAAAATATGTCTAAGAAAGATATAAAAAAAGATGAGATATTTTCTATATTTGAGCAAATACAAGAATTTGAAAAAAAAGTCTTAAAAAAAATAACTTTTGATATGATTATAAATAATAAAGTAAGTTTAAAAAGTATATTAGAAATCACTATTTAATAAAAAAAGCTGCCTGTAAAAATATCCTTTCTTCAGGCAGCTACTTATTTTCTTTTCCAAATTATTTAAACTGTTCAGATCCATTAGAATAATGACATTCTTTTACTAATTTTCCTTCTGCATCATACTCTTTATAAACACCATTTAATTTTCCATTTTCTCCATAATTACACTCTATATATAGAACTCCATTTGAAAAATATTCTCTATAAGAACCATACATAGCTCCATTTTTAAAATTAACATCAAGTTTCACTTGTCCATTCGGGAAATATTTTATATTTTTTGTTGTTGTAGAGTTACTAGTATGTTCTGATGATTTTTTTAATTTTCCATTTGGGAAAAACTCTTCATAAAGTCCTATTGTTTCTCCATTTACAAGAGTACGCCTAGAACTTAATTTTCCATCACTATAGAAAGTTTCATATATTCCATGGATATTTCCATTTTTATAGAATTTATGTGTTTCTACCTGACCATTCATATAATATGATTTATATTCTCCTTCTCTAATTCCATTTACATAATTTTTTTCTTCCTGAATTCTTCCGTTATCATAAGTTTTTACCCATAGTCCTTCTTTTTTACCATCCTTATTATACTGATTTGTCATGATTATTCCCCCTTTGAATAATGATAATGATGTATAGCTAATATTAGTATACCTCATAATCTTTAAGAAATAAAGAGATTAAATTAAATTTTTCCTATTTCAATATATTTTTTTCTGTTTTATAATGGAAAATATGAATATTTAACATATTAAAGTCAAAAAATAGTTTTTTTCCAAATGAAATATTTTCAATTACATCTGTAGAAGCTCTTGCTGTGAATTCCTTTTCTCCTATTTTAAAATATATATACACTTCATTTCCCATATTTTCTACTACACTGACAATTCCTTTAATTCTATTTTTTTCTCTATTATTTTCATCTGCCACTTTTATATTCTCTGGTCTTATTCCAAACCATACTTTTTCACCAATATTATTTTTTAATTTTTCATACATTTCTTTACTTAAAGTTAAATAAGTATCAGTACTCAATTTTATTATAATATTTCCATTTTCCTCTAAAAGCTCTCCTTCAACTATATTCATAGTTGGTGAACCTATAAATCCAGCTACAAATTTATTTACAGGAGAATTATATATATTCATTGGAGTATCTACCTGCATAACTTTTCCTTTATTAAGTACACATATCCTGTCCCCCATTGTCATTGCCTCTACCTGATCATGAGTCACGTATACCATTATAGTTTTTTTGCCCTCATTGAGAAGTTCTTTATGAAGCTGTGTTATTCTTACTCTCATAGATACTCTTAATTTAGCATCTAAATTAGAAAGAGGCTCATCAAAAAGAAATACTTTTGGTTCTCTTACTATAGCTCTTCCCAATGCTACTCTTTGTTTTTGACCTCCTGACATTTCTTTAGGTTTTCTATCCAAAATATCACCTATTTCAAGTCTTTCAGCAGTTTCTCTTACTCTTTTATCTATTTCTTTCTTAGGAAATTTTGCCATTTTTAATCCAAAAGCCATATTTTCATAAGCAGACATATGAGGATAAAGAGCATAATTTTGAAATACCATAGCTATTCCTCTATCTTTAGGGGGAAGACCATTTGACATTTTTCCTTCTATCCATAATTCTCCACTTGTTATATCTTCCAGACCAGCTATCATTCTCAGCATAGTTGATTTAGCACAACCAGAAGGACCCACTAATACCATAAACTCTCCTGATTTTATTTCCAAGTCTATCCCATGAACAGCTTTAAAACCATTAGGGTATACTTTTTCAATATTTTTTAAGATAACTCCACTCATATCTGCTCCTTTTTTGTATTCTTCAATAGAAATTATACCACATTTTTTCTTTGTTGTATAAAAACAAAAAGATAACTTGTTATTTTTACTCTATTGACAATAATATTTGAATGTGATACAATTCATAAAATAATTAAATCCATAGAGAGAGATGGAGGGACAGGCCCTTTGATATCTCAGCAACCTGCTTTAAGTGTGGTGCTAATTCCTGATAGATGGTTTAGATTCTAAGACTTTAAGCTTTTTTCATCTATCAGGTGGAAAAAGCTTTTTTTATTGGATTCAAACAGGAGATGAACAAATGAAAATTTCAGAATTATTTAAAAGAAAAAAAACAATTGTATCCTTTGAAGTATTTCCACCAAACAATGTATATTCTTTAGAAGATGTTTATTCTTCCATTGATGAACTTGCAAAACTACAACCTGACTTCATGAGTGTCACATACGGAGCTGGTGGTGCTACCAGAGGAAAGACAGTGGAGATTGCCTCAAAAATCAAAAATAACTACAAAATAGAAGCTCTGGCACATCTTACATGTCTGGGAGCAAAAAAAAGGGAAATTGATGATATATTGGAACAGTTAAGAAAAAATAATATAGAAAATATTCTTGCTTTAAGAGGAGATAAACCTAAAGATGGATTTCCTATAGAAGAAGGAGATTTTAAATATGCACAGGAACTTGTTTCATATGTAAAGAAAAAAAGAGATTTTTCAATAGGAGGAGCTTATTACCCAGAAGGTCATCAGGAAACAAATGATCTTCTTGATCTTTTTAACTTAAAAACAAAAGTAGACTCTGGAACTGACTTTCTTATCTCACAGATATTCTTTGACAATGAATCTTTTTATCGTTTCAAAGACAAATTAGACAAGCTTCAAATAAATATACCATTAATTGCTGGTATAATGCCTGTCACAAATGCAAAACAAATAAGAAAAATAACTTCAATGTGTGGGTGCAGTATTCCAAAAAAATTTCAAAAAATATTAAATAAATATGAAGATAATACTCAAGCATTAAAAGAAGCTGGAACTGCATATGCTACTGAGCAGATTATAGATTTAATAACATCTGATATTGATGGAATACATTTGTATACTATGAATAAAGTAGATACAGCTAAAAAAATAATGGCAAATATAGCACATATAAGAGAAGTTTCTGGAGGTAGCAGATAATGATAAATGAACTAAAAAAGAGAATACTAATATTAGATGGAGCTACTGGAACAGCTATTCAAAAATATAATCTTACAGAGATCGATTTTCAGGGAAAAAAAGGTTGCAATGAAATTCTCAATATTACTAGACCTGATATTATTAAAGAAATACATACTGGTTACATAAAAGCTGGAGCTGATATTATAGAAACCAATTCTTTCAATTGCAACAGAATATCTCTGAAAGATTATGGAATAGAAGATATGTCTTACACTCTTTCTAAAAAAGGTACTGAATTAGCTAGAGAAATAGCAGATAATTTCTATAAATCTTCTGGAAAAAAAATATATGTTGCTGGTTCTATTGGTCCCACAAGCAAAAGTCTTTCTCTTCCTATTGGAGATATTCCTTATGAAAGAGAAATTAATTTTGATCAAATGAAAAATATATACTCTGAACAAATAGAAGGTGTTATAGATGGTGGTGCTGACTGCATATTGATAGAAACTATATTTGATGGATTGAATGCTAAAACTGCACTTATAGCTGCCGAAGAGCTGTTTGAAAAGAAAAATATTCAGCTTCCTATTATGATCTCTGCAACTGTAAACAAGCAGGGAAAAATTTTCTCAGGTCAGAGTATAGAATCATTAATTGTTGCTTTAAATAGACCTTCAGTTATTTCTTTTGGACTTAATTGTTCTTTTGGAGCTAAGGACCTTATTCCAATGATAAAAAAAATATCTGCTTTTACAGATAAATATATTTCACTGTATCCAAATGCTGGACTTCCTAATGAAAATGGTGAATATGAGGAAACTCCTGAAGTAACAGCTGGATATTTAAAAGAATTAGTAGATAAAAAACAGGTAAATATTCTTGGAGGATGCTGTGGAACACATTTCTCACATATCAAGTCAATAGCAGATTTAGTAAAAAATAGAGAACCTAGACCTGCCATTTCTAAAGAAAATAAATGCTTTTTATCTGGAAATGAAATATATAATTTTAGTAATAAATTCACAGTAATTGGTGAAAGAAATAATGTAGCTGGTTCTAAGATATTTAAAACATTAATTGAGGAAAAAAACTATATAAAAGCCTTAGAAATAGCCCGTTCACAAATAGAAAAAGGAGCTGCTGTTTTAGATATCAATTTTGATGACGGATTATTGATACCTCATGAAGAAATGGAAAAATTCCTAAGAATAATACAAAATGATCCAATAGTTTCAAAAATTCCTATAATGATAGATTCATCAGACTTTCTCACTATTGAAACTGCTTTAAAAAATATTGCTGGAAAATCAATAGTAAATTCTATTTCTCTAAAAGAGGGAGAAGAATCTTTCAGAAAAAAAGCCAGAATAATAAAAAAATATGGTGCTGCTGTTGTAATTATGGCTTTTGATGAAAAGGGACAGGGAATATCCTTTGAAAGAAAAATAGAAATCTGTAATCGTTCATATAAACTATTAAAAGAAGAAAAATTTTCAGACCTAGATATAACTTTTGATCCAAATATACTTACTATTGGTACTGGGAGTGAAGATGATAGATATAATGGATTAAATTTTTTAAAAACAGTTCAATGGATAAAAAATAATCTTCCATATTGTAGTATTACTGGAGGACTTAGTAATTTATCTTTTGCTTTTAGAGGAAATAACTCATTGAGAGCAGCTATTCATTCTCTTTTTATTGAAATTGCAAAAGAAAAAGGAATGAATTTTGCTATAATGAATCCTAGTGAAAAAATCCCTCAACTGACTTTTGATGAAAAAAATATCATTTTAACATTAATAAATGGTGAAACTGATTCTCTTGAGGCTGTATTAAAACTTGCTGCAAAATTAAAAAATACCTCTATTATAAGTTCTCCTGCCAATAAGATAATAAACAATGATTTTGAATCTTTAAAAACTAGAATAGAAAAAGCCCTTATCTATGGAGGAAGTACAACTTTTGATATAGATATAAATGTTGCTTTAGAAAATATGACACCTTTAGACATAGTACAAAATATCTTAATGAAAGGCATGGATAAGATAGGTATTCTTTTTGAAAAAGGAGAACTCTATCTTCCACAACTTATAAGATCTGCAAGTGTTATGAACAAAGCTGTAGATATTCTCAGACCTCACATGAAAATAAAAGCTGATATAGGAATAAAAGGTAAAATTCTTATGGCTACTGTTGAAGGAGATGTTCATGATATAGGAAAAAATATTGCTGGAACAGTTTTAAAATGTAATGGTTATGAAGTAATAGATTTAGGAGTTATGATAAGTAAAGAAAAAATATTAGAAGAAGCTGTAAAAAACAATGTGGATATTATTACCTTGAGTGGGCTTATCAGCCCTTCATTAAAGGAAATGGAAAAAACATTATCTCTTTTAAATGATAATAAAATATCTATTCCTGTTCTTATAGCTGGAGCTGCTACATCAAAATTACATACAGCAGTTAAACTGGAACCTTTATATGAGAAAAGAACTTTTCATACTACAGATGCTTTGGATACTCTTACAATAATAAATAAACTTATCTATAGTGATAAAAAAATATTTATGGAAGAAAAAACAAAAGAACTCAGAGAACTCTGCAATATTTATTTAAATACTAAAAAAGAAAATTTAGAAAAAGAGAGATATTTAAAAGATGATTTTACCTCAAAAGTTATAATTCCTAATCAATTAGGAAAAAAATATATAGAATTTTCTCTCGAAAAAATTGAAAAATATATTAACTGGAATTTTCTTTTACATAATATGAAAGTTAAAAATACTCCTTTAGAAGAACAGACATTAAATGATGCTAAATATATTTTCAATAAAATGAAAGAAAATAGTATAAAAATAAGATGTTCATTTGGAATTTTCTCTTGTATAAAAAATTCAGATACTTTAACAATAAATGATAAAGATAAAAGCTGGAATATCTCTTTCATAAGGGGAAAGAGCAAAAATAAAAATATTGGAATAAGTGATTTTTTCAATAAAGAAGATTTTATAGGAGCTTTTGTTATTTCAGTAACTAGTTCTTTATTCACTCAAGATAATTATATGTGTATAATGGAAAATATCCTTCTTACAAGAATTGCAGAAGCAGCTTCTGAATTTTTAGAAGCTTATCTGAAAGAAGAAAATATCTGGATATCAAATATCAGACCTGCAATAGGGTATTCATCAATTCCAGATCATTCCATTAAAAAAATTATTTTTGAAATCATTGATGGAGAAAAAACAGGAGCATCACTCACTAATAATTTTGCTATGTCTCCCTTGAGCACAGTATGTGGTATCTATATTTCCAATCCAAAAAGTTTTTATTTTAATTTGTAATAATTTTAAATACCTGATACAGTATATATATTAAATTTGATCAACTAAAGGAGAAATATTATGATAATTGTATATGCAAAATCTATTGTACCTGAAGAAAATATTGATAAATATTTAGAAATAGCAAAAAAACTGGCAGAAGAGACAAGAAAAGAAAATGGAAATATTTTTTATGAAATGATACAAGACACAAATAATAAAAATGTTCTTGCCTTTATAGAAAAATGGGAGAATATGGAAGTTTTAGATAAACATATGAAAACTTCGCATTTTACTACACTTGTTCCTCAATTAAATGAATTGAGAGAGGGAGAATCTGAACTTACTATACATGAAATTTTATTTTAAAAAATAAGGCAGTCTGTTTATAAAAACAGACTGCCTTTTTATTTGTTAATCTCTGCATATTCCTTGTTCTTTTGCTACCTTTTCAACTGCATCTGCTACTGCATCTGCTACTCTTCTATCAAAAGCATCTGGAATAATATAATTTTCATTCATTTCTTCATCACTAATTAGAGAAGCTAGTCCTCTTGCTGCTGCAAGTTTCATTTCCTCAGTTATTTTCTTAGATTTTGCTCTTAAAGCTCCTTTAAATAGTCCTGGAAATACAAGAACATTATTTATTTGATTTGGATAATCTGATCTTCCAGTCCCTACTATTTTTGCTCCTCCCGTTAAAGCATCTTCTGGCATTATTTCAGGAGTAGGATTTGCCATTGCAAATATTATAGCATCTTTATTCATTGTTTTTACCATTTCAGCAGTAAGAATATTTCCTACAGATACTCCAATAAAAACATCCGCTCCTTGTACAGCAAAAGCTAAATCTCCAGCAAGGTCATTCGGATTAGTTATTTCAGCCAATTCTTTTTTAGAAAAATCATAAGATTCCTTATCACTTCTTCTAAGAATTCCTGGTTTGTCAAGAACTAATATTTCTTTTACTCCTAGGTCTCTTATAAGCTTAGTTATCGAACTTCCTGCTGCTCCTGCTCCATTTACTACAACTTTAGCATCAGAGAATTTTTTACCAACAACTTTAAAAGCATTAATAAGTCCAGCAGCAACTACTATTGCTGTTCCGTGTTGGTCATCATGAAATACAGGAATATCCAATTCTTTTTTTAGTCTAGTTTCTATTTCTATGCATCTAGGCGCTGAAATATCTTCTAAATTTATTCCTCCAAGTCCTGGAGCCAATAATTTTACAGTTCTTATTATTTCTTCTGGATCTTTAGTATCTAAGCAAATAGGAATTGCATCCACTCCTGCAAATTCTTTGAATAATACACATTTTCCTTCCATTACAGGAAGCGCTGCTTCTGGTCCAATATCTCCAAGTCCTAACACAGCTGTTCCATCAGTAATAACTGCAACCATATTTCCTTTAGCTGTATATTTATATACATCTTCTTTATTAGCTGCTATTTTTCTGCAAGGTTCTGCAACACCTGGAGAATAAGCAAGACTCAAATCATCTTTATTGGCTACTTTTACTTTTGAGACTATTGATATCTTCCCTTTGTTTTTTTCATGCATTTCTAATGCTCTTTCAAATACTGTTGGCATAAATATCTCCCTCCATTTTTATAAAATATTTTTTAAAAATTTATTTTTATTTTTTATAACAGTGCAAACTATATTTAAATAATATATATTTGCTTTTAAAGCCTTATATGATGTATTATATTCCCTTTTTGCACAAAAGTAAAGTGTTTTCTTTTTATTTTGTTTTATTTACGTATTTAATCTCTAATATTGATATAATAAACTTAAAGTAGTACATATATTTTCTGAAAATATTTTTTTAAAATATTTTTTTCATAAGTGTACAATATATATTATTTATTATCTTATTTCTTATAAAAATTTAGGTGATTGAAAAAATTTATTTTTCAGTCACCTAAATTTTATACAATATTTTATTTTAATATATTTAACTTTTTCAATTTTTCCTCATTTTCTTCTACAAATTCCTCAGTAATAGCATAAGATATAGTTTTAGTAACTACTATTGCAGTTCCATCAAAAGATATTTCTACTTTTTTATCTTTTTCCAAAAATTCTTCTCCTCTTTCTACAGCCTTAGCCAAATTTTCTGCATCTATTCTATCTTTTAATCTACCTCTCATAAAAATACCTCCTTTATTAATGTATTATTACTATTATATATTATACAAAATTAAAATTTCTTTCCTTTAAAATAATAAAAAAGAAGATAACTAAATATCTCCTTTTATGGCTATATAAATAATGAATATAAAAAGTTTGTTACTATTTCGGCTACTTATTTCCTCCAATGATATAACTAAATATTATTTTTTCAGTTAAATCTCTATATTTTAAACTATCTATCATGGATACTTGTAAAAATTGCAATTTCTTTTATATTAAGAACAAATTTTTCTATAATTTCAACTTTATCTTTTGCAAGAACTTTTCCAGCAGCTTCATAGATAATATCTGCCAAATCTTTGACTCATTTTTTTATATTTTGGTTATTTATTTAAAGCTTTTTTTAGTTCCTCTACTTTATCAATTTTCTCCCATGGAAGATCTAAATCTGTTCTTCCAATATGTCCAAATGCTGCCAAGTCTTGATATTTAAATTTTCCACTTCTTAATTCAAGTGCTCTTTCTATTCCTCTTGGTGTCAGGTCAAATACTTTTCTTACTGCTTCTGCTAAATCATATTCATCTACTTTTCCTGTTCCAAATGTATCTACTTTTACTGATGTTGGTTCTACTACTCCTATTGCATATGACAACTGGATTTCGCATTTGTCTGCTAAGTTTGCTGCTACTATATTTTTAGCTACCCATCTTGCTGCATATGCTGCAGATCTGTCCACTTTTGAAGGATCTTTTCCTGAAAAAGCTCCTCCTCCATGTCTAAAAAATCCTCCATATGTATCTACTATTATTTTTCTTCCTGTTACTCCTGTATCCCCATGAGGTCCTCCAATTACAAATCTTCCTGTTGGATTAATATGGAAATGTTTTACTTCTTCTGGATTAAGTTCATATGATTTTAATACTGGCTTTATAACTTTTTCTATTACTTCTTCTCTAATCTGAGTCTGAGTTACATCTGGATTATGTTGTACAGATACTACCACTGTATCAACATGATCTATTTTTCCATTTTCATCGTAAGCTAATGTTACTTGTGATTTTGCATCTGGTCTTGCCCATGGAAGCTCTTTTGTTCTAGTCATTTTAGTAAGTTTTACCAATATTTCTCTGGCTAATACAAGAGCCAATGGCATTAATTCTGGAGTTTCTTTTACTGCTCCTCCAAACATTATTCCTTGATCTCCTGCTCCCCCAATATCTACTCCCATAGCTATATCTGGTGATTGAGCATGAATAGCACTAAGTACTCCGCAATTTGAATCAAAGCCCATTCCTTCTTTATATCCAATTTCATCTATTTTACTTCTTACAATATCTTGTATATCTATATAAGTAGTAGTTGTAATTTCTCCTCCTACAACAACCTGCCCTGTTGTACAAAATACTTCACATGCCACTCTTGAATTCGGATCATCAGCAAGACATGCGTCTACTACTGCATCTGAAATTTGATCTGATACCTTATCTGGATGACCAGGTGATACAAATTCTGATGTGAAATAAGTTAAATTTTTCATTTTTCCTCCTTAAAATATATCAATAATTTAATGTTTAAGATAAAAAAATCCCTTTCATCAGACAGATGAAAGGGATTAAGTTTTAAATCCAATATTCCATCTATCAGGAGTTAGCACCACACTTAAAAAGCAGGTTGCTGAGATTTCAATGGGCCAGTCCCTCAATCTCTCTTGATGGTATTCTTTATATTTATCATTTACACTTTATTATATATTTTTTTACTAATTATGTCAATAATTATTTAGCTATTTTTTACTTGTCTTACAACATCTACTACAGAACCATCTCTATATTGTACTACAGCAACTACTTTATCCTCAAATTCTATTGCTTCTTCTTTTCCTGTCATAGCTTCTGCTATTTCTTTTAATTCTTCTATTGTTTTTATTGGAAGACTAGAATTTTTAAATTTCTCTATTAAATCTTTTCTCAATGGATTGATAGCTATTCCTCTTTCTGTTACTAATACATCTACTGTTTCTCCTGGAGTTGTTACTGTAGTTATTCTATCTTTTACTACTGATATTCTTGCATTTACAAGTTGTGATACTATTATACATAATTTTGATCCAGCAGCTGTATCACTGTGTCCTCCAGATCCTCCCATAATAACACCATCTGATCCTGTAGTTACATTTACATTGAAATTTGTATCCATTTCTGTTGCCCCTAATATGACTATATCAAGCATATTTACTACTGAACCTTTATTATTTGTATTCGCATACATTGTTGCTGACATTCTTATATGGTTTGGATTTTCTTTTGCTGATTTAATTGCATCAAGATCAAAGCATTGCACATCAAATAAAGCTTTAAAAAGTCCATCTTTATACATATCTACTATGTATCCTGTTATTCCTCCAGCAGCAAAGCTCCCTACTATACTTTTTGATTTCATAAGATTTCTAACTTCTGCTGCAACTGCAAGTGATATTCCTCCTGCACCTGTCTGAAAACTCATTCCATCTTTTAAATATCCTGATTGTTCTATAAATTTAGCTGTAAGATCAGCAATTTTTAGTCCAATTGGATTTTTAGTAATTTGAGTAGTTCCAGATACTATTCCTTTTGGATCTCCAATAGCATCTACTACTAGTACATAGTCTATTAAAGTTTGATTTATTTCTATAGTTGTATTTGGATAAGGAACTAAATTATCAGTGATTGCTACAACTAATTTGGCATTTTCAGCATCTGAATGAGCGTATCCTAAAGCTCCGCATGCTGATTTTCCATCTACTCCATTAATATTTCCATATTCATCTGATGTTGGAGCAGCAACAAAAGCTATATCTACTTCAACTTCTCCTGTTTCCATTATTCTTGCTCTTCCACCATGTGTATGCATAACAGCTGGTTTTTGCATTTTTCCTTGTGATATTGCTTGAGCTACTGGTCCTGACATATATCCAGCATATATTTGTGTCACTATCCCTTTTTCTATCATTTCTACTAAAGGTTTATGACATGGAAATATAGAACTTGCAACTATTGTTACATCTTTGCAACCTCTCTTTGCTATTTCCGCCATTACTAAGTTTAATACATAGTCTCCATTTCTCAAATGATGATGAAAAGATACTACCATTCCATCTTTCAATGGAAGTTTATCCATTAATTCTACAAAATCAGTATGAAGTTTTTTATCATTAGGATTTACAGCTTTAAAACTATAATTCTTTTTTACTACTCCTGTTGTATTTGCTAAATATCCATTATAATGATTGATTTTTCCGTATCCTTCTATAAAATCAGGAACTTCTCTTCCTAAAATATTTTTCATCTATAAACACCTCACATATTATTGATTAATCTATCAGACCAATAAGTCTTGCAACATCCAATGTATGAATAGCTCTATTTATAATTGGAAGGTCAACCATTTTTCCATCTAATGAGAATACTCCAAGACCTTCTTTAGCAGCTTCATCTTTAGCAGCTATTACTCTTAAAGCATGATTGACTTCAGCTTGTGATGGACAGTAAGCTGCATGAATAGTATCTATTTGTCTTGGGTTTATAGCAAGTTTTCCTGTAAATCCTAACATTTTTGCTTTTAATGAATCAGCCATCAATCCTTCATAATCATTTGTATCTGTAAATGGTGTATCAATTGCATCTACTTTACAAGCTTTACATGCATTTACTACTTTAGTTCTCGCATAAAATAATTCATCTGATGATTTAGTTCTTTTTACTCCTAAATCAACTGCAAGATCTTCTCCTCCTAATAAAACTGAAATTACTCTTGGGCTTGATTTTATAGTTTCATATACTGTCTCTACTCCATAGGTAGTTTCTACTAATGGATGTATTTTTATACTTCCAGCTTCAAATCCCATTTCTTTTTCTATTTCATTCAATTTTTTATCCAATACAACTATATCTTCAGGGCATGCTTTTGGAAGAAGTATAGCATCTGGTTTTAATCTTGCTATTACATCTATATCTTTTTCTGCATAGGGAGTAGATAGAGGATTAACCCTTACTACAACTTCTACATCATCATATTTATTTGTTCTTAAAGCCTCACTTATTAAATATCTTGCAGCATCTTTTTCTGTTAATGCAACAGCATCTTCTAAATCAAATATAACAGCATCTGAACCAAATACAGCAGCTGTTTGGAGCATTCCTGGATTATTCCCAGGCATAAATAACATAGTTCTTCTTAATTCCACAATAAACACCTCTCATATAAAAAATAATATAATTATTATAATCCTCTAGCAACAGCAGCTTCTATTCTTGCTTTTATAGTATAATCAAGAGCTCCTTTATCTTGAGCCTGAACTTTTACACTATCAATCCCAAGTTCTACAAGTTTATTTTTTATAACTTCTCTTATATGAGCTCCAAATTGTTTTTCCACAGTACTTTCTAATTCTATTTCTATTCCATTTTCAGATGGAGTCAGAATCACAAATATATCATTTGATTCTAGAGTACCACATTTAGCAGCTTTCTTTATTGTCATTTGATTCACCTCATTATTAAATTCTAAATAAAACTTTTTAAATATTAAGATTAATTAAAGGAAAAAGGTAGTCATATAACTACCTTTTTCAAAATCAAAATAAATTATAATTATATTTTATAAAAGAAAACTATTTCTTTCTTCTGTTTACTAAAGCTTCAACTCTAGACATTTCGTTAAATACGATCATGTATCCTTCGTCAACACCCATTCCTGGTTTAGCAAGAACTTGAAGAGCTCCACATGCCATACCTATATTAGTAGTAACTTCAGCAGATCTGTTAGTTTCGTTACAAGTTCCTCCACAATATGATCCGATTCCTACTTTATTACAGTAAAGAATTGCATCAGCTATGTTATTTACTCCTCCAAGATCTGGAGTTTTAATTTGAACTACATGTCCAGCTTTTTTATCAGCAAATAATTTAATATCTTCTAAAGTATTACACCATTCATCAGCAACTAATTCAACTTCGATTCCTCTAGCATCTACTTCTGCAGTTAAAGCAGCAAGAGCTTCGATTTGTTTATCTCTATCTTCAACGTCCATAGGTCCTTCTATTCTTAATTTAAATGGTTTTGCAGCTTCTACTAATGTAGCAATATAGTCAGCCATTTTTTTAGTATCACAATCAAATGCAGCACCAATAGTTCCATAAACATCTATGTGGAATATTGGAGAGTAGTCAGCATCAGTTCTTTGAGAAATAATTCTGTCTCTTAACCATTTTACATAATCAAGTAAGATTTCTCCATGTAATCCTAATTTTTCTTTTACATTGTTAATCAAAGCGTGAGGTAAAACATCAGCTTCTTTGATTATCATTTTATCAGCAGCAACATATCTGTCATCTCCTGATTGAGTAAATATAGGTCTCTTAGTGATTTCTAATCCTGTATTGTAGTCAGCTTTAATAACTTCAGCTAAAGTTACTTTTCTAGCTTTTGCAACACCATCTAGTAAAGCTTGAGTGATTCCATATCTTATTGCAGTATGTAATCTTTTTCCATTAACTTCTAATGCATCAAATTCTTCAGCAAGAGATTTAAAGTTATCAAGTTCTCTCCCTATTAATTTTGGAGCAATTTCTTTTTCTATTACTGGAATAAAATCTTTTGCTAAGAATAAAGGATCTCTTCCTCCTGCACCTGAGTATTGAACAGCAGCACAATCACCATGAGCAACTTGTCCATCTTCAAGAACTAGTAAAACAGAGATAGCTTCTCCTGCTTGTCTGATTGATTTGAATCCTGGTGTAACTGGAGTTCCTAGATAGAACATACCATCATGTCCAGCTCCTGCTTTTATTGCTCTTTGGTCATCAAAATAGAATCCTGTTTTTCCTGCAGAACATACTACATCTACAATTTTCATAATTAATCCTCCTAAGATTTTAAATTATGTGGGAATTTCTCAATTCCCACTTTCTTCTTAATTATATATATAATCTATTTCCAACATAATTGCAACCAATATTCAAAAATTGATTTTCTAAATTATTTTTCATTTATCACATCAATTTTACAATATATTTCTTACATTTTTTGTTCAATAATCAAATTAATTGTTTTTCATATGCTCAGTTTCTGGTCTTCCAATAAGTGTTCCTTTTCCTACTGCAAATATATCATCAACAGTCATTTGGAATCCAACTGCTCTTCCTTCAAATTTAGCTCTTTCTTCTAATTGAGCTAGATTGAAGTCAACAAGTTCTTTACTTAATGGAACATTTCCAACAGCTAGATATCTTACTTTACCAACATTGTCTCTAGCTGGCATCATTTTACCTGCATTGTATTTAGATGGAGCGAATGGAACATCTAGTACTCCTTGCTCAAAAGCTTTAACTACACCAACAGCCCAATCTCCTTCTCCTAATTCTAATACTTTGTTTAAGATACATTTAGTTTCAGCTTTAATAACTTCAATTTCTTTTGCTAATTCTGGAGACATTGATAATTGTTGTCCTTTAAGAAGATTAAGAACCATTTTTGTAGCTTTAATTCCCATTGCATTAGCTTCTTTTGTAGGAACTCCAATTGCTTCATGAGGAGTTTTAACAATAACTTTTGTAGCTCCAGCAAGAGCAGCAGCAGAAGCACCATTAGAAATAACTCCAAATGCTTTAGCTTCATCTTCTGGGAATCCTCCCATCCATTGATGGAATACAGTTGTTAAATCAATATCATTGTATCCATACTCTTTGAAATATTCTTCTCCTTGCTCAGTTAATGCTCTAATAGCAGCAACGTCTTGGATTAAGTTTCCACATTGTCCATATCCTAAAGTAATATTTTTTACTCCTTGTTCAGCAGCTAGTAATCCTTCAAGAATTCCAACAGCATTTGACATTGATGGTGGAACTAATGTACCAGTTAATGGTCCAAATGGTTCTCTATTAATTGATACTCCATGTTCTTCATACCATCCAACTAGTCTATCAACATATTGCCAATCAATTAATGTTTTTTCTAGAGAAACTGATTTAGCATAAGGAACATTATAACTGATTCCCCCACCCTCATCAGAAGTATATCCTGCTGCAATCATAATTTCAGAAAGTAATCTAGCATCTGGAGTTCCATGTCTCATTTGCAAAGGTAGATCAATAGCTTCAACAACTTGTCTACATCCAGTAACTCCATGGTTAACACCTGGGAATCCATTAAGAAGTGATCTTCCAGCTTTTTTAGATTCTTCTATTCCTTTTTCACAATTTTCATATTTATTTTGTCTTGTATAAGAGTCAATAGTTGATGGAAGTAAGTCTGCTCCTCCAACTTTATCTAAGTAGTCTAATAATTCTATATGTTGTTCTATTAAAGCAACTCCTGCTCTAGGTTGAGCTAGGGTAATTCCTGCATTTTTAGCATCTACTAATTTTTTAGAGAAGCTTTTTGATTCTGGTAATGCTTTATGATAAGCTATAGCTTCTTCTAAATTTACTTCTTTACCTGTAGGCCATCCTTTTAAAACTTCTTCTCTCACTTCGAAGAACTCTTCTTCAGTCCATTTCTTAAATCTAAGTTTCATATTTAAATATTCCTCCTTATAATTTCTTATACTTCGACTAGATATTTTTTCATTATTCTAACAGCTAAATTTGGATAATCCTGAGCTAACAGTCCCATTGATGACAATATATATGTTTTATCTACGAGAAACTTTGGTGACATAGGTTTTAAATGAACAGGATCTTGTTCATTAAAATTTCCAGCTTTTAATATTCCCTGAGGATTCAAACTATGAATGATAACTCCACCTGTACCAATAACATAAGGTGCATCAGTCAAATCTTTTCCACTTTGATTAAACATAGTTCCCATTGGAGTATAAACACATTCTAACACTCCACAGTGCCTTGTCATTGCTATTTCAGTAGCTGCCATTGCCATTGCCTCATCAAATTTAATTTCTTCTTCGTTCTGAGGCACCATTTTAATATGATCATGTCTATATTGACATGCAGCTTTTACATCAATCTGTTTCAATGAATCATGTAAATAATTTCTAATTTTTCTTGTTCCTGCTGCTTCTAAAAGGGCCACTGATGAATACCTCATTCCAAGGTCTCCTTCTACAGTTCTTTTAGCAAATGGTTCTTCCAAACCTTTTATCATGATAGAAGGTTTTGTAGGTTCTCCCTTAGCTATTGAATGGACATCAGTTGTAGCTCCTCCAATATCTACCACTATTAAATCTCCTATTCCATCTTCATCATCAGTACCTTCTGCAAGTACCTCAGCAGCTTTTAAAACTGCTGCTGGTGTAGGCATCAATATACCTTTTATAAATTCTTCTGCATTTTTCATTCCTTTAGCTTCTACTATTCTGTTCATAAAAACTTTTCTGATTTCTTCACGAGAAGGTTCAACATTTAGTTTATTTATGACAGGCATTACATTTTCTGTCACAAAATAGTCTATTTCAGCCTCTTTAAAAATAGCTTCCACTTGATCAATAGCTACTTTATTACCTGCTACTACAACTGGTACATCAAGTCTGTATTCTGCAATCATTTTAGCATTATGAATAATACAGTCTTTATTACCACCATCTGTTCCACCAGCTAATAATATTATATCCAAAGGAGTAGCTTTGATTTCTTCAAGCTCTCTGTGATTCAGTTCATAAGCATATGTTTTTATTACTCTTGCTCCAGCTCCTAGAGCAGCTTTTTTAGCAGCTTCAGCTGTAAGTTCAGGTACAAGACCTATTGCTACCATTTTCAATCCACCAGCAGCAGATGAACAGGCAGTTTTACTTACAAACTCTACAGAATCAAAATTAACTTTTTCATTTATTGCAAATTTTAATTTTTCATAAGCCTTATTAAATCCAATCATGATATCTTCTTCAACTGTAGTAATATCCTTTGCTGTCGCTAAAATAACCTCATTATCCATATCTATAGCAGTAAGTTTAGTATAAGTACTACCAAAATCTATGGCTAGATAAACTTTCATAACAACCACTCTCTTTTATTGTAAAATATTTTTGAAAAATTCCAACTAAACTTTAAAATTAGGCAATTCCTAAATCTTTCTTTAAATCTTCTGTTGTATCTTCGATAGGAGTTCCTGGTCTGTAAACTCTATCAAATCCCATAGCTTTAAATCTTTCTTCAACTTCTTCCCAAACTTGTTTTCCAACAACAATGTTTCCACCTACATAAAGGATGATGTCATTAAGCCCTGCTTCTTTACATTTCTCTCTCATTCCTTGACAATCTAGTTCCCCATGTCCATATAAAGAAGAAACTATTATAGCATCAGCACTAGTCTCAACAGCTGCATTGATAAAGTCAGCTTGTGGTGATAAAACTCCAATGTTTACTACTTCAAATCCGTTAGACTCTAAAACATGATGAATAATTTTGTTTCCAACTGCATGACAGTCTGATCCAATAACTCCAATTACAACTTTTTTTCCATTTTTTTCCATGAAAAATAGCCTCCTCTGTGTATGATATTTAAACTTTAATAATAATATACCTCTTTTTTGTAAAAAATCAAGCATTATAAATAATATGAATGATAAAAATTTATTTTTTTAATAAAATATATTGAACTCTCTATTTTCTACCTTTTTGTTAAATATTTATTAATTTTTTTCAACCATTAATTAACAGATTTTGATTTTAGGTTATATTTCTTTTTTTATGTTGTAAAAAATATATTTCAAAATTATAAAAAATATATGTTTTTTTCATTTTCAAATAAAAAACACTTAAAATAAGATTTTTAATTAATATTTTTTTGATTACTTATTTTACATAAGATTTTTTAAAGAAATACTTTTTTAATTGAATTTAAAAAATATCTTTACTTTTATTTTCAACAACCTTTATATAACTACATTTTTCAATGAAGCTTCCATTAGTTAAATTTGATTTTTTTAAGAATATGTGTTATAATATCTTGAAAATAAATTATACTAGCTAGTGTAAGGGAGTGGGTTTTGGTCCACTCCCTCTTTAGTAGTTATCTTGAAAGTGAGGTGAATAGGTGCTTTATGGAAAAAAATAACAAGGAAAATATTTTGAAAAAAATTGAAGCCATTGTTACCCCAGTAGTAAATAAAATGAATTTATCTCTTGTTGATATTGAATATCTCCAAGACGGAGGTTATTGGTATGTAAGAGTATATGTTGAAAATCTGGAGGGGGATATAACTCTTGAAGACTGTGCAGCTATCAGCAATGAAATTGATGAAGACATAGATAGCCTCATTGAACAAAGATTCTTCTTAGAGGTATCCTCACCAGGAATTGAGAGACCACTGAAGAAAATAGAAGATTATATCAGATTCAAGGGAGAAAAATCTAAACTAAGTCTTAAACATAAAGTTGATGATAACAAAAACTTTGAAGGAATAATTGTAGATTCTAAAGATGGTATCATATATTTAGAAGTAGAAAATGGAAAAATAATGAAAATTCCCTTTTCAGAAGTAAGAAAAGCCAATCTTGTTTATGAATTTGAAGAATTTTAATAGAATTTTCAGGAGGTAATGAAAATAATATGAAAAGTAAAGATGCTAAAGTTTTTTTAGAAGCCCTAGATGAATTAGAAAGAGAAAAAGGAATAAGTAAAGAAAATCTTCTTTTAACTGTTGAACAAGCTCTTTTAGCAGCTTATAAAAAAAATCATGGTGAAGAAGAAAATGTAGAAGTTGAAATCAATAGAGAAACAGGTGATGTAAAGCTTTATGAAGTTAAAACTGTTGTAGAAACTGAAGATCTTTATGATGCAGCTATTGAAATTTCTCTTGATGATGCTCAAGAAATCAAAAAGAGATCAAAAGTTGGTGATATAGTAAAAATAGAAATAAATTGTGAGGAATTTAGAAGAAATGCCATCCAAAATGGAAAACAAATTGTTATCCAAAAAGTAAGAGAAGCTGAAAGACAGTACATTTATGACAGATTTAAAGGAAAAGAAAATGATATTATAAATGGTATCATAAGAAGAATTGATGAAAAGAAAAATATATTTGTTGAATTTGATGGAATAGAAGCTATTCTTCCAACCACTGAACAGTCTCCAGCTGATACTTACAGAGTAGGAGAAAGACTTAAAGTATTCCTTGCTGAAGTTGAAAAAACTAATAAGTTTCCTAAAATAGTCATTTCTAGAAAACATGAAGGATTATTAAAAAAATTGTTTGAGCTTGAGATCCCAGAAATCACATCTGGATTAATAGAAATAAAAGCAGTTGCTAGAGAAGCTGGTTCAAGAGCTAAAGTTGCTGTGTACTCTGCTGATCCTAACATTGACACTGTTGGAGCATGTATAGGGCAGAAAGGTCTTAGAATAAAAAATATAGTTAATGAACTAAATGGTGAAAAGATAGATATTGTTATTTGGAAAGAATCTGTCGAAGAATTTGTTTCAGCAGTCTTAAGTCCAGCAAAAGTAAAAAGTGTTGAAGTCATTGAAGATGAAAATACAGCAAGAGTTATTGTTGATAATTCACAGTTATCTCTGGCTATTGGTAAAAATGGTCAAAATGCTAGACTTGCTGCCAAATTAACTGGTATGAGAGTTGATATAAAAACTGAAAATAGTTCTAAAGATGATTCTTTAGAAGGAGAGCAAAGTGAGTAATCAGGATTTTCCAGAAAGAACTTGTTTGATTTGCAAGGATAAAAAAAATAAAAAAAGCTTATTCAGGCTGGTTAAAACAGGGGAAAATAAGTATGTTTTTGATGAAAAACAAAAGCAACAAAGCAGAGGCTACTATATCTGTAAAACTCATGAATGTCTTCATAGGCTAACTAAGCATAAGAGGATAAAAATGAACACAGATGACCTGATGAAGATGTTAAATCTTTTAAAAAAGGGAGAAAAGGACTATTTGAATATTTTGAAAGCAATGAAAAATTCACAAGTTTTGTCTTTTGGAATGAATATGGTTTTGGATGAGATAGAACATACTCATTTCTTAGTTCTGGCAGAAAATATAAGTGAAAAAAATGAAAAAAAACTTTTACTTAAAGCTAAAGAACTAAATATAAACTTTGTTTATTTTGGAAACAAGAATCAACTTGGAGATATTTTTGGCAAAGATGAAGTAAGTGTTGTTGGTGTCAAAAATAAAAAAATAGCCCGTGGCCTCATAAATTAACCTAATTTAGGAGGTAATTAATGAAAGTAAGAGTACATGAATTAGCTAAAAAATATGATATGGGAAATAAAGAGTTTTTAAATCTTTTGAAAGATGATATTAAAATTACAGTTTCTTCTCATCTATCTGGTTTAGCTGAAGAAGATGTGAAAAAAATAGATAAGTATTTTGAAAATCTTAATAATAAAGAAGTAGTAATTGTGAAGCCTGAAAAAACGACTTCAAATGGAAAGGGAGAGAGTTTGAATAAAAAGGTTGTAGAAGTAGAAACAGATGAAGATATATTTGAAGAAGAAGGATTGGGTAATGGTAAAAAATCTCAACAAATAAAAATTGGAAAAGATAAGAAAAACTGGAAGGGAACAAAACCAACTTCTGGAGAAAAATCTAATGATGATGAAAAATCTAAAAAAAATAAAAAGAAAAAAGGAAGACGAACTGATTTTGTTATGAAAACAATAGACAATACTGGTTCTGAAACTATCGAAGAAGATGGAGTAAAAATAATTAAAATAAGAGGAGAAATTACTTTAGGGGATTTTGCATCAAGACTTGGTGTAGGAAGTGCTGAGATAATCAAAAAACTTTTCCTTAAAGGACAAATGCTCACTATTAATAGCCCTATATCTATTGAAATGGCTGAAGAAATAGCTGTAGACTATGATGCCCTAGTTGAAAAAGAAGATGAAGTAGAATTAGAGTTTGGAGAGAAATTTGCTCTTGAACTTGAAGATAAAGATGAAGATCTTATTGAAAGACCACCTGTAATTACTATCATGGGACATGTTGACCATGGTAAAACTTCATTGTTAGATGCTATCAGAGCAAGTAATGTAGTATCTGGAGAAGATGGTGGAATTACTCAAAAGATTGGTGCTTATCAAGTTGTTAAAAGTGGTAAAAAAATCACTTTTGTTGATACTCCTGGACATGAAGCTTTTACTGATATGAGAGCTAGAGGAGCACAGGTTACTGATATTGCTATATTAGTTGTTGCTGCTGATGATGGAGTTATGCCTCAAACAATTGAAGCTTTATCACATGCAAAAGCTGCTAATGTTCCTATTATTGTTGCTGTAAATAAAATTGATAAACCTGAAGCTAATCCTCAAAAAGTAAAGCAAGAACTTATGGAACATGGTCTTGTTTCTATTGAATGGGGAGGAGATACTGAATTTGTTGAAGTATCTGCTAAAAAACAATTAAATTTGGATACATTACTTGATACTATACTTATTACAGCTGAAATCCTTGAACTTAAAGCTAATCCTAAAAAAAGAGCTAAAGGAGTTGTTCTTGAATCTAAACTTGATCCTAAAGTTGGACCTATTGCAGATATACTTGTTCAAGAGGGAACATTAAAAATAGGTGATGTTATAGTTGCAGGAGAAGTTTATGGTAAAGTTAGAGCATTAATTAATGACAGAGGGGAAAGAGTAGAAAAAGTAGACCTTTCTCAACCAGCTGAAATTATTGGTTTCAATCAAGTACCTCAAGCTGGAGATACCATGTATGTTATCCAAAATGAACAGCATGCAAAAAGAATTGTTGAAGAAGTTGCTAAAGAAAGAAAACTCTCTGAAACAAGCAAAAAAACTATCTCACTTGAATCATTATCAGAGCAATTTGATCATGAGAACCTTAAAGAACTTAATCTTGTATTAAGAGCTGATTCTAGAGGTTCTGTAGAAGCATTAAGAGAATCATTGATGAAACTTTCTACTAATGAAGTTGCTGTTAATATCATCCAAGCTGCTTCTGGGGCTATTACAGAAAGCGATGTTAAACTTGCTGAAGTTTCAAATGCTATTATAATAGGTTTTCATGTAAGGCCTACTACAAAAGCGATAAAAGAAGCAGATCTTAATGGTGTAGAAATAAGAACTTCAAATATAATCTATCATATCACTGAAGATATAGAAAAAGCTTTAACTGGTATGCTTGAACCTGAATTTAAAGAGATATACCTTGGAAGAATTGAAATTAAAAAAGTATTTAAAGTTTCTAAAGTTGGAAATATAGCTGGATGTATTGTTGTTGATGGGAAAGTCAAAAATGACTCAAATATCAGAATATTAAGAAATGGAATAGTTATGTATGAAGGAAAACTTTCTTCATTAAAAAGATATAAAGATGATGTTAAAGAAGTAGTTGCTGGACAAGAATGTGGACTTGGAGTGGAAAATTTCAATGATATTAAAGAAGGAGATATTGTTGAAGCATTTGAAATCCAAGAAATTAAAAGAACTCTGAAATAGCTAGATCAATAGTTCATATAGAAAGAGAGTGGTGTAAAATGAAAAGACAAAGATTAGCAGGAATAGAAAAAGAGATAACTAGAGTTATATCTCAAGTTCTTCTTGAAGAAGTAAAAAATCCAAAAATAAAAGGTATTGTATCAGTTACAAATGTACATGTTACTGAAGACTTAAAATTTGCAGATGTATTTTTCAGTATAATGGGACAGGAAAACGTAAATGTTGATGAAGTATTAGAAGGATTAAATCAAATTAAAGGATTTTTAAGAAAAAGAGTAGCTGAAGAAATCGAAATCAGGTATATTCCAGAAATAAGAGTTAAAATAGATGACTCTATTGAACATGCAGTAAAAATATCAAAACTTTTAAACGATTTGAAAAGGTAGTGGTATAATGCATTGGGAATATAGTTCGCTACCTCAGACTCTTATTGATACTAAGGCTGCTCAATGGAAGAAAAATAAATTACTTACTACCTTATTACTCAATAGAGGCTTTGAAGATGGAGAAAAAGCAGATGAATTTATAAGCCCAAAAATTTCTGATTTTAGAGACCCTTTCAAATTTGAAAAAATGGAAAAAGTAGTAGATAAAATTTTGGAAAAAAGAGAAAAAAAGGAAAAAGTTTTTATTTATGGGGACTATGATGTTGATGGAATAACAGCAGCTGTATTTCTTGTTCTAATCTTCAGAAATATTGGAATAGAAGTAGATTATTACATACCTAACCGAATGGAAGAAGGTTATGGATTAGATAAAAAAACCATTGATTTTATTAACACAAAAAATGGAAAGCTGATTATCACTGTTGATACTGGTGTTAATTCTATAGAAGATGTAAAATATGCAGAGAGTTTAGGGATAGATGTGATAGTTACTGACCATCATAAAAGTATAAAAGAGGAGGAAGATGATCATCTCCTTCTCTTAAATCCCAAATTAAGTGATACTTATGAATTTAAATATCTATCTGGTGCTGGAGTTGCTTTGAAAGTAGCTCAAGGTGTATACCAAAAATTAAAAATTGATATAAAAACTCTATATCAGTATATGGATATAGTAATGATTGGTACTGTTGCTGATGTTGTTCCTATGATTGATGAAAATAGAATAATAATAAAACAAGGTCTTCGAGCTTTGAAAAAAACTAAAGTGAAAGGGCTTATGTATCTTTTAAAATATCTTAAATTTCAAAATAAAACCATAAATACAACTGATGTAAGTTATTTCATATCTCCTTTAATTAATTCTCTTGGAAGAATAGGTGTTTCTAAAATGGGAGCTGACTTTTTCTTAAAAGAGGATGACTTTGAAATATATAATATAATAGAAGAAATGAAAAAATCAAATAAAAAAAGAAGAGAACTTGAAAAGAATATATATGATGAAGCTAATCAAGAAATTGCAAAAATAGGAGTAAAAAATCTTAAATGTATATTTTTAAGTTCTGAAAAATGGCATCCGGGAGTAATTGGTGTTGTATCTTCAAGATTAAGTGTAAAATATAATATTCCTGTAACACTTGTTGCTTTTAAAGATGGAATTGGAAAAGCATCTTGCAGAAGTGTAAAGGGAATAAGTGTTTTTAATATATTTCAAAAAATGGGTAAAAAACTTGTCAGATTTGGTGGTCATGATCTCGCCGCTGGTTTTATAGTAAAAGCCCAGAATCTTGAAGAAGTAAAAAGTATTTTTGAAGCAAGCATAGAAAATATAAAAATAGAAAAAGAAAAAAAGAGTTTGAAAATAGATGCAGAATATTCTATTGAAAACATTGATGAAGATATGTTTGAGACTATGGAAAGTATATCACCATATGGACTTGAAAATCCACATCCTTTATTTATTGATAGAGAACTTTCTTTTGATAGCATCAAAAAATTTGGTGTGGATGAAAGACATTTTAATGGCATAATAAGAAAAAATGGAAAAAACTACTATATGGTTGCATTCGACCTAGGTCATAAAATAAATGAAATGGAAGCTAAAATTCAAAAGTTTGATATTGTTTATTATCCTGAAAAAACTCTATATAGAGGAGAAGAAATTTTTCAGATAAGGATAAAAGATATTAAAATAAAAGATGATTTTTATGAAATTTTTACTAAATAGATCAAGGAGGAAAAATGAAACACGAAATCAAAAAATTAGAAAATTCAGCAGTAGAAATTAAAATTTCTCTTACTGCTGAAGAAGTAAGTCCTATCAAAAATGAGGTATTAGGAGAACTTGCAAGCAAAGCTGAAGTTCCTGGATTCAGAAAGGGAAAAGCTCCTCTGGACAAAGTTGAAGCTCAATTCAAAGATGCTTTAAAAGAGGAAGTTACTGAAAAAGTTTTACATAAATATTATGAAGAAGTGGTAAAAGCTGAAAATATAATGCCTATCAGTTATGTTCATAGTTTAGTTACTAATCTTAATGATTCTTTTGATCTTACTTTCAAAGTTGATGTATATCCAACTGTTGAATTAGGAGAATACAAAGGATTAGAAGCTGAAAAAGAAACTTTTGAAATGAAAGAAGAAATTTTAAATAAAGAACTTGAAATTATGGTAAATAGTAAGTCTAAATTAGAAGATACTGAAGCTGGACATAAAGCTGAAATGGGAGATACTGTTGATCTTGCTTTTGAAGGTTTTGTAGATGGTGTTCCTTTTGAAGGAGGAAAATCTGAGTCTCATACTTTAAAATTAGGTTCTAAAATGTTTATTGATAATTTTGAAGATCAATTAGTTGGTTATACAACTGGTCAAGAAGGAGAAATTAACGTAACTTTCCCTGAGCAATATCATGCTGCTGATCTTGCTGGAAAACCTGCTGTTTTCAAAGTTAAAATCAACGCTATCAAAAAACTTGTTGTTCCTGAATTAAATGAAGAATTAGCTAAAGAATTAGGATTTGAATCTATTGAAGATCTTAAAACTAAAAAAACTGAAGAAATTAAATCTAGAGAAGAAGCTAGAATAAAAAATGAGTACATTGGTAAATTACTAGATAAAGTTGCTGCTAATTCAAAAGTAGAAGTTCCTTTCTCAATGGTAGCTAGTGAAGTTAAAAATAGAATTTCTGAAATGGAAAATCAACTTTCAGCTCAAGGTATTGGAATGGATATGTACTTACAAATGACTGGAATGGATAGAGCTAAATTAGAAAATCAAATTGCTCCTATGGCTGCTGGAAAGGTAAAAGTTGACCTCATCCTTGAAGCTATAGCTAAAGCTGAAAATTTGGAAGTTTCTGAAGAAGAAGTTACTGCTAAAATGACTGAAGTTGCTAGATACTATGGAATGGATTTAGCTAAACTAGAAGAAGAATTAAAATCTCATAATAACTATGATAACTTTAAATATACATTAAAAGGTGAATGTATGATGCAAAAAGCAATTGATCTTTTAGTTGAAACTGCAAAATAATAAGTTTTAAGCTATAGGAAGCAGCCAGCTGCTTCCTATAGCTTAAATAAATAACAAAATAATGGAAACATCAATTATTTTGTTATTTATTTAAGGAGGTAATATTTATGTATAGTCCAACAGTAGTAGAAAGTACAGGGAGATCAGAAAGAACCTATGATATATATTCAAGACTTTTAAAAGATAGAATAATATTTTTAGGAACAGAAATAGATGATAATATAGCAAATGCAATTGTTGCTCAACTTCTTTTTCTTGAAGCTGAAGACCCAGACAAAGATATTATCATGTATATAAATAGTCCTGGTGGAGTAGTAACAGCAGGAATGGCTATATATGATACTATGAATTATATAAAGCCTGATGTACAAACTGTTTGTATAGGTCAGGCAGCAAGTATGGGCGCTCTTCTTTTAGGTGCTGGAGCAAAAGGAAAAAGATATGCTTTAGAACACTCTAGAATAATGATACACCAACCTTTAGGTGGTGCAAGAGGTCAAGCTACAGATATAGAAATACAGGCAAAAGAAATATTAAGAATGAAAGAGATGCTATCTCAAATATTGGCTGACTGTACAGGAAAGTCACTTTCAGAAATCATAACTGATACAGAAAGAGATAATTATATGTCAGCTGAAGAAGCAAAAAATTATGGTCTTATTGACCAAGTCTTTAAAAAATAAAGGAGAATGATATGAGTAAAAAAGCTAGATGTTCCTTCTGTGGAAGTACTGAAAATGAAGTTTCTAAATTATTCAGTGGGATAGATGGGGCTCTTATCTGTGACAGATGTATAGAAAGCTGTTTTGATATCCTTGAACTTTCTAACGAAAAAATGGGAGAAAAACTTCCAGAAGATATATCACCAGATTCTCTTTTGACACCAAAAGAGATAAAAGAAAAACTTGATGAATATGTAATTGGACAGGAGGAAACAAAAAAAATCCTTTCAGTTGCAGTATATAATCATTACAAAAGAATATTAGACAAAAATAACTATGGAGAAAAAGATAATAATGTAGAACTTCAAAAATCTAATGTCCTTTTGATTGGGCCTACTGGTTCTGGTAAAACTCTTTTGGCACAGACACTTGCAAGATGTTTAAGTGTGCCTTTTGCGATAGCTGATGCCACTACTCTTACTGAAGCTGGATATGTAGGAGATGATGTTGAGAATGTATTAGTAAGACTTCTTCAAGCAGCTGATTATGATATTGAAGCAGCAGAAAGAGGAATTATTTATATAGATGAAATTGATAAAATAGCAAGAAAATCAGAAAATGTATCTATTACAAGAGACGTATCTGGTGAAGGGGTACAACAATCCCTTTTAAAAATAATAGAAGGAACTAAATCGCAGGTACCACCTCAAGGTGGGAGAAAGCATCCTAATCAGGAACTTATCGAAATAGATACAGCAAATATCCTTTTCATTGTAGGAGGAGCATTTGAAGGACTTGAAAAAGTAATAAAATCAAGAACTAATAAAAAAGTTATAGGTTTTGGTGCTGATGTAAAAAATGAATCTGAAGAAAAGGTTGGAGAAGTATTTGTAAAAGTTTTACCTGAAGATTTGGTAAGACAGGGAATAATTCCTGAATTAGTAGGTAGGCTTCCTGTTATAACTACTTTAAAAGATCTTGATGAAGAAGCTCTTATCAAAATACTTACAGAACCTAAAAATGCAATTGTTAAACAATATAAAAAACTGTTTGATTTAGAAGGGGTAGATTTGGAATTTACTCCAGAAGCACTGAAAAAAATCGCCGTTCTTGCTCTTGAAAGAAAAATAGGAGCACGAGGTCTTAGAGCAATAATAGAACAAACTATGCTTGAATTAATGTATGAAGTTCCTTCTGATGATTCAATAACTAAGGTTACAATTGGAGAAGAAGCTGTCCTTGATTCAACAAAAGCTATTATTGAAAAAGAACAAAAAAATTAGGAGGGATAACTTTATGAGTAAAACACTATTTTTACCTACTAGGGACTTAGTTATCTTCCCAGGTATAGTAACACCTATATATGTAGGTAGAGTAAAAAGTATCAATACACTAGAATCAGCCGTAAATAGTAAAAGTAAATTAGTACTGGGAATGCAGAAAGACGCATCTAAGGAAAATCCTGATCTTCCTGAAGATATATACAATATTGGAGTAATAGTCAACATACTCCAAATAGTAAAAATGCCTAATAATAATATAAAAGTATTGGTAGAGGCAGAAGACAGAGTTGTAATAGAAGATATAGAAGTTGGAGAGACTGAATATAAAGCTGCATATAAAGTTTTAAAATGTACTAATGGAAAAACTAAAGAAACTGAAGCTGTATATAGAAAGGTTTTAAGCTACTTTGAAAAATATGTAGGTTTGACTGGAAAGATATCTTCAGAACTTTTAGTTAATCTAAAGGGTATTAAAGACATTAACAATGCTTTTGATATCATTTCATCTAATCTTCCTGTAAAAAGTGAAATAAGACAGGAACTTTTAGAAATATTTGATATCAAAGAAAGAGGTTACAAGTTATTAGAACTTCTTACTAATGAAATGGAAATAGCTTCTCTTGAAAAGAAAATAGATGATAAAGTAAAAACTAAAATGAATGAAGCTCAAAAAGCTTACTACATAAAAGAAAAAATAACAGCTATGAAAGAAGAATTAGGAGATTATTCGCAAGATGATGATATGCTTGATCTTGTTGAAAAATTAAAGAAAGCTAAACTTCCTAAAGAAGTTAAACAAAAACTTGATATTGAAATGAAAAAACTTTCTAAAATGCCTCCATTTTCTGCTGAAGCAACAGTATCAAGAAATTATATTGAAACTGTACTTGACCTTCCATGGGAAAAAAGTACTAAAGATGTTCTTGACTTAAAAAAGGCTAATGATATTTTAGAAAGAGATCACTATGGATTAAAAGATGCTAAAAACAGAGTTTTGGATTATCTTTCTGTAAAAAAACTTAATCCTAACATGAAAGGTGGAATTCTTTGCCTTGCAGGACCTCCTGGAATAGGTAAAACATCTCTTGTTAAATCTATTGCTGAAGCCATGGGAAGAAAATTTGTAAGAGTATCTCTTGGTGGAGTGAGAGATGAAGCTGAAATCAGAGGACATAGAAGAACATATATTGGTTCTATGCCTGGTAAACTTATTAAAGCTATGAAAGATGCTGGAACTAAAAATCCCGTTATTCTTTTAGATGAAATAGATAAAATGTCTAATGATTATAAAGGAGACCCTGCTTCAGCTATGCTTGAAGTACTTGATCCTGAACAAAACAGTCATTTTGAAGATCACTATATTGATATGCCTTTTGATCTTTCAAAAGTATTCTTTGTAGCAACTGCAAATGATCTCAGAACAGTTTCACCTCCTTTAAGAGACAGAATGGAAATAATTAATATTTCTTCATATACTGAATTTGAAAAGCTTCATATAGCTAAAAATTATCTTATTAAACAGGCTAAAGAAGAAAATGGTTTAAAAGATTATGATATTCATATTCCTGATAATGTCATCTTAAAAATTATTGATGAATATACTAGAGAAGCTGGAGTAAGAAATTTAAAAAGAGAGATTATAACTCTTTGCAGAAAAATAGCTAGAGAAGTTGTGGAACAAAAGAAAAAGAAATTTACAATAAAAAGTTCAAGTCTTGAAAAACTTTTAGGTAAACCTAAATTCAGACCTGAAAAAACAAAAGAAAAACAACCTAAACAAGGGGTTGTAAATGGATTAGCATGGACTTCTGTAGGTGGAGTTACTCTTGAAGTACAAGGAGTTTCTATCCCTGGTAAAGGAGAAATTTCTCTAACAGGAACATTAGGAAATGTAATGAAAGAATCAGCTCAAGT
Source organism: Fusobacterium sp. (assembly GCF_032477075.1). Classification (NCBI taxonomy): domain Bacteria; kingdom Fusobacteriati; phylum Fusobacteriota; class Fusobacteriia; order Fusobacteriales; family Fusobacteriaceae; genus Fusobacterium; species Fusobacterium sp. Next base: position 78,687 of record NZ_JAWDXO010000002.1, read on the forward strand.
AGCATTTACTTATGTAAAAGCTAACCTTGATAAATATAAATTAGAAAATCCAGAATTTTTTGAAAAGAAAAATATACACCTTCATTTCCCAGAGGGAGCAACACCTAAAGATGGTCCTTCTGCTGGTATAACTATTGTTACAGCTATACTTTCTGTTCTTACAGGAAGACAAGTAAGACAAGATATAGCAATGACTGGTGAAGTTACTATTACAGGAGATGTCCTTGCAATAGGAGGAGTAAAAGAAAAAGTTATAGGAGCCCACAGAGCTGGTATTAGAGAAGTTATCCTACCTGATGATAATAGGATGGATGAAAGCGATATTCCTTCTGAAGTAGCAAAAACTATGACTATTCATTTTGCTAAAACATATGATGATGTAGAAAAACTGGTTTTTGCAGACAAATAATTTTTTTAAGTGAGGAAGATTTATGAATATAAAACAAGCAGATTTTGTTAAATCCGCAGTTTATGAAAAAGATTACCCTGAGCAATTGAACAACATGGAATTTGCTTTTGTAGGAAGATCTAATGTAGGAAAATCCTCTTTGATCAACAGTATAACTGGCAGAAAAAAACTAGCAAAAACAAGTAAAACTCCAGGAAGGACTCAACTTATAAACTATTTCAAAATAAATAATGAATTCTTTATAGTTGATCTTCCAGGATATGGATTTGCCAAGGTACCTAAAGAAATGAAAGCTGAATGGGGAAAAACAATGGATAGATATATTGCCAGTCCAAGAAAAAAATTGGTTTTTGTTCTTTTAGATATAAGAAGAATCCCTAGTCAGGAAGATATAGAAATGCTTGTATACCTTGATCATCATGATATCCCTTTTAAAATAATTTTTACTAAAATGGATAAAGTTTCAAATAATGAAAAATTTAAAATAATGAAAGAAATAAAGAAAAAAATAGAATTTCATAATGAAGATGTTTTCTTCCATTCTTCACTTTCAGATAATGGAAAAGAAGATATTCTTAACTTTATAGAAACTATGCTGGAAAATAAAAATTAAATATTTTATATATAAGTTTATTGGGAGGAATTTTAAATGGAAGAACTTAATAAGACTTATTCCCCTAAGGAAATAGAGTCAAAATGGTATAAGATCTGGGAAGATTCTAAATACTTTGCTGGAAAAATGGAAGAAGGAAAAGAAAGCTATTCAATAGTTATTCCTCCTCCAAACGTCACTGGTATACTTCATATGGGGCATATACTTAATAACTCTATCCAAGATACTCTAGTAAGATATAAAAGAATGTGTGGTTTTAATACTTTATGGCTTCCAGGATGTGATCATGCTGGAATAGCTACTCAAAATAAAGTTGAAAGAAAACTTGCTGAAGAAGGATTAAAGAAAGAAGATTTAGGAAGAGAAAAATTTATTGAAGAAACTTGGAAATGGAAAGAAAAACATGGAGGTATCATCACTACTCAATTAAGAAAAATTGGAGCTTCTCTTGACTGGGATAGAGAAAGATTCACAATGGATGAAGGGCTTTCAAAAGCTGTAAGGGAAATATTTGTTCACTTATACAATGATGGACTCATCTATCAGGGTGAATACATGGTAAACTGGTGTCCAAGATGTGGTACTGCCATTGCTGATGATGAAGTTGAACATGTAGAGAAAGATGGTCATTTATGGTATGTAAAATATCCAGTGAAAGATTCTGATGAATTCATAATAATAGCTACTTCAAGACCTGAAACTATGCTGGCTGATGTAGCAGTTGCTGTACATCCTGAAGATGACAGATATAAACATCTTATAGGAAAAAAACTTATTCTCCCTCTAGTGGGAAGAGAAATTCCTGTAATAGCTGATGATTATGTAGATAGAGAGTTTGGAACTGGAGCTCTAAAAATAACTCCTGCTCATGACCCTAATGACTTTAATGTTGGAAAAAAACATGATCTTCTTATAATAAATATGCTTACAAAAGAAGCTACAGTTACTGATGAATTTCCTAAATATGCTGGTCTAGATAGGTTTGAAGCTAGAAAAATAATAGTTGAGGACTTAAAAGAAACTGGTGCACTTATTAAAGTAGAAAATATAAAACATAATGTAGGTCAATGCTATAGGTGTCAGACTGTAGTAGAACCAAGAGTTTCTAAACAATGGTTTGTAAAAACTGAAACTCTGGCTCAAAAAGCTTTAGAAGTAGTAAAAAATGGCGAAATAAAAATTATGCCTAAAAGAATGGAAAAAATCTATTATAACTGGCTTGAAAATATCAGGGATTGGTGTATCTCAAGACAACTTTGGTGGGGACATAGAATCCCTGCTTGGTATGGTCCTGACAAATACATTTTTGTAGCAAGAGATGAAACTGAAGCTAAAGAAATGGCAGCTAAACATTATGGAAAAGAAGTTGACTTAATTCAAGAAGAAGATGTACTTGATACTTGGTTCTCATCTGCATTATGGCCTTTTTCTACAATGGGATGGCCTGAAAAAACTAAAGAACTTGAAACTTTCTATCCTACATCTACACTTGTAACAGGAGCAGATATAATCTTCTTCTGGGTAGCTAGAATGATCATGTTTGGATTATATGAAATGAAAGAAATTCCTTTTAAAGACGTATTTTTCCATGGAATTGTAAGAGATGAAATTGGAAGAAAAATGTCTAAATCTTTAGGAAATTCTCCTGATCCATTAAATCTGATAGATGAATTTGGTGCAGATGCCATCAGATTTTCTATGATATATAACACATCTCAAGGACAGGATGTACATTTTTCTGAAAAACTTCTTGAGATGGGACGAAATTTTGCTAATAAAATATGGAATGTTGCAAGATTTGTTATTATTAATTTAGAAAATTTTGATGTAAAATCTGTAAATAAAGAAGATCTTAAACTTGAATTGGTTGATAAATGGATATTCTCTAGAATGAATGAAACTTCTAAAGAAGTAGCTGAGTATATTGATAAGTTCCAATTAGATGATGCTGCTAAAGCTGTTTATGAATTCTTAAGAGGAGACTTCTGCGACTGGTATGTTGAACTTGCAAAAGTAAGACTATACAATGATGATGACGCTGGAAAAGCATCTAAAACAACTGCTCAGTATGTACTTTGGACTGTATTAGAAACTGGACTTAGAATGCTTCACCCATTTATGCCATTCATAACAGAAGAAATTTGGCAAAAAATTAAAGTTGAAGGAGATTCTATCATGATACAGGAATATCCTGTAGCTGATGAATCACTAATCAACAGAGATATTGAAAATTCTTTTGAATATATTAAAGAAGTTATTTCTTCTTTAAGAAATATAAAAGCTGAAATGGGAATATCTCCAGCTAAAGAAGTAAAAGTAATTATCAAAACTTCTGATGAAATGGAGTTAAAAACTCTTGAAGATAACTATATCTTCATAACTAAATTAGCTAAAATAGAAGAACTTAAATATGGAAAAGATATGGCAAAACCTGACCAAAGCGGATTCAGGGTAGCTAGAAATTCTGAAGTATATATGATACTTACTGGACTTTTAAATGCTGAAGTTGAAATTAAAAAAATACAGGAACAAATAGAAAAAGTGCAAAAAGATCTTGATAAAGTTAATACAAAACTTTCCGATGAAAGATTTACTTCTAAAGCTCCTGTACATATTCTAGAAAGAGAAAGAAGAATTCAAAAAGAATATCAAGATAAAATGGACAAACTTACTGAAAACCTTAAGAACTTTATATAATACTAAAAATCTATTTTAAAAAATTTAAGAAAGTTGTATAATAAAATTGTAAGAAGGCTTTTTTAAGGAGGTAGATTTTATGAATTTACAAGAAATGGTTTTCAGAGCTCTTTTGGACTATGAAGCTCAAGGGGCAATATATATAGAAAAAGAAAAAGTAACACTTGGCTGTATGGCAAATGGAAGTGAAATGGAAACTGTAAGAAAATTTCTAACCACTGTTGAATTACAGAAAAAATTTAAAGATCATACTTTAAATGATATCAATAAGGCTGTACAAAGTCTTGTAGAAAAAGACTTTATAAAAGCTAGAATAATTACTACTACCACTGGTATTAATTTCTATGAACTTCTTAATAGCGAATGTGATTTAGAAGAGTTCTTAGAAGGATAAAATCATTTTATTTTGAGAATAAGGCTGGCTCAAAAGCTAATTTTGACCAGCCTATTATTTTATTTTTATTGAGGAGGATTAAATGATAAAAGCTGTATTTTTTGATATTGATGGGACTCTTGTAAGCTTTAAAACTCACAAAGTTCCTGAAAGTACAATGAAGGCTTTTGAGCTGCTTCATGAAAAAGGAATAAAAACATTTGTTGCAACAGGAAGACATCCATCAATTATGTCATTAGGTAATAATCTTGATCAATTAAAATTTGATGGCTATGTTACTCTTAATGGACAATATTGTTTCAATAATAAAGAAATAATCTATAAAAACAGTATATCTCCTGAGGATATAAAAAACCTTGTTGAATTTTTAAAAGATTATCCTCATCCATGTGGTTTTGTAGAAGGGGAAGGAGGAATGTACATCAATCATATAAATGATGATGTTAAAAATGTTTTGGAGGCTGTAAATCTCCCTATGCTCCCTGTTAAAGATATATCAAGAGCCTTAGGAAATGAGGTATTTCAATTAAATCCTTATATATCTCCTGAAGAAGAACATATTTTTATGAATGTACTAAAGAATTGTGAAGCTACAAGATGGAATCCATTATTTCTAGATGTTATTCCAGCTGGTGGTGGAAAACACGTAGCTGTAGAAAAAATAAGGAAATATTATGGATTTTCTAAAGAAGAAACTATGGCCTTTGGTGATGGTGGAAATGATATTACTATGCTCATAAATGTAGGAATAGGGGTTGCTATGGGAAATGCTAATGAAGATGTAAAATTAGTTGCTGATTATGTTACTGATACAGTGGATAATGATGGTATTTTTAAAGCCCTTAAACATTTTTCTATTATTTAAAAAATATACAATTTTTTATATTAAATATATTAAAAAAATCCTTTTTATTATATTCTAATTATCGCATTATTTCTTAAACTAAAGTTCAATATATAAAAAATTTATGGAACTTAAATTTTCATTTCATTTTTGCGAACTTTTTATTCTAAATTAAAACGATATTTTATTTTTTTTAAAAAATAAATGAAATTATTTTGATTTTTTTATAAAAAAATTATGAATTATAAAAATTTTATGATAAAATAGATGTACACATAGTTATTTATTACATATATATTTCTTTGGGGAGTGGTCAAATGGATTTACATTATTTAAAAATATTTTATGAAGTAGCAAAAGAGAAAAGTTTTACTAAAGCAGCAAGCAAACTTTACATCAATCAATCAGCTGTATCTATTCAAGTTAAAAAATTTGAAGAGATTTTAAATGCAAAACTTTTTGACAGAAGTTCTAAAAAAATCAAGCTTACTTATACTGGTGAAGCTTTATATAAAATGGCTGAAGATATATTTGACAAAGTTAAAAGAGCAGAAAAAGAAATCTCTAGAATTATTGATTTAGATAGAGCCAGAATCTCTATAGGAGCTACATCTGTTATTGGTGAACCTCTTATCCCTAGATTAATGAAAGGGTTTTCTAAAGCTCATGAAGAAATTGAATATGATGTAACTATTGCTGACAAGGCTTGGCTTTTAAAACTGTTAAAAGAAGGTGATCTTGATATCCTTATTATAGACGAAGAACATATTACTGACTCTAACCTTGAAGTTTTAACTATTGAAAAAATGCCTTATGTTCTTGTAAGTAAAAAAGAGTATCATAGTATGGAAAGTGTATCTAAAGATCCACTTATCACTAGAAAAACTATTCCTAATAACAATGAAGCTATTGCTGTAATTGAAGATAAATACAGAATATCTTTTGATACGAAAATATCTGTACTTGGTAATCTTGAAGTAATAAAGGGAATGGTAAGAGAAGAGATAGGGAATGTAATCCTTCCTTATTATGCAGTTCATAAAGAGATCGAAAGAGGAGAATTTAAAATAATCTATAAAGTTAATGAAGTAAAAGATGGATATCAAGTAGTTATCACTAAAGATAAGAAAAGTCTTATTCAAATTATCAAATTCATCAACTTTATCCAAGATTATAAGATTCAGTATTAGGAGGTTGAATGAACTTAATAGATTCATACAAGATAGAGCTTGAACTTCTTGAAAATTTTATTAAAGAAGAAGAAAAGAGAAAAGAAACTGAAAAAACTGCTGAAGCTTTAGCAGAAGTTTTTAACAATGGAAATAAAGTATTAATCTGTGGCAATGGTGGAAGCAACTGTGATGCTTTACATTTTGCTGAAGAATTTACAGGGAGATTCAGAGGAGACAGAAGAGCTCTTCCTGCTATAGCAATATCAGAATCATCTCATATAACTTGTGTAGGTAATGACTATGGATTTGATTATGTCTTTTCAAGAGGTGTAGAAGCCTATGGAAAGCCTGGAGATATGTTTATAGGTATTTCTACAAGCGGAAACTCTGGCAATGTGATTAAAGCTGTAGAGGCTGCTAGGAAGATAGGGATGAAAACTTGTGTACTACTTGGAAAAGATGGAGGAAAACTTAAAGGAATGTGTGATTATGAATTTATCATTCCAGGAAAGACTTCTGACAGAGTACAGGAAATACATATGATGATACTTCACATCATTATAGAAGGTGTAGAAAGAATAATGTTCCCTGAGAACTACTAACATAAAAAGAGCCTGAATAAATATATTCAAGCTCTTTTTTGATTTAAAGAAATGTGAAAAATAATTTAAATTCTTAATTTATTTCCAGTACTTTTGACTGTACAAATTTTATTGTTTTTTTAGGAATAATTTCTCTCACATCTTTTGATGTTGGACTTCCTATTCTTCTTTTTTTTCTTTTTAAAAGTGAAAATGTTCCTTTGTTTTTAAATTTTACCTCTTCATCCATAGCTGTTACTTCTGCTATAAGGTTAAATATCTCTTCTATTTCTTCCCTTGCTTCTTTATCTTCTATTGTTTCATCCTGTTCTCTTCTCAATTTTTTGTAATATGATACAAATTCTCTAGTGTTCATATTCCTCCTCTATCAGAGTATTGAGTTCATTCACTTTATCTATCATTTTCATTCTAGGCTTAAATTTAATAACTTTCTTTTCTTCTGTTATCATCATTTCTCTAGTTGCCAGATTTAATATTTTTCTGGATTTTACTTCTTTCTTTTCAAATATTCCCCAATCTTTTATTATTACTTTATCCTCTTCTTCTAAAACATCAAAAAGAGCTTTCCAGAAAGAATCTAATCTTTCTTTTGCTTCTCTTATGCTTTTTAGATTCCTTCTTTCCTTATATAAGGTTAAAAACTCTTTTTCTGTCATTTTTATTCCTTTCTTTTGACATTTGTTGAAATAAGATATTTTTTATCAATTTTATGTATGTTTATTCTCATGAACATTGAAATAAATAGAATTATTTTTAAATTAAAATATAACATTATCAAAAACATAAAAAACACTTTATATATTTCAATTAATATCATCAAAATATTTTATTTAAATCAATATAACTAAAAAATTAGCCACTATTATAATAATTTTTATCTAAAAATATTATAAAATTTTTTTATAATATTTTTTGCAATATCAAAATATAATATTACTATTACAAATTCCAATAATAACCCCAATATAACTGTATAATAAATCTTATTGGTAAATGTCAAATATAAACTATAAAATATTATTAAAATAATAGTAAAATATGCTCTTTTTAAGTTAAATTTAAAATTTATAGATTTAATGGAAAAATATGTTCGCAAAATAAAAAATAATATATAAGTTATTCCAGTAGAAATAGCTGCTCCTTTTGCTCCAAATTTAGGGATTAAAAAAAAATTTCCAAGTCCGTTAAACAAAGTTACTATAAAAGTCAAGAGCATTATTATGGTTGTCTTTTTTCGAAATACAAGCCCTACAACTGTAACTTCAGAAAGGGTATACATTATTGGAATAAAAATTAACATTGGAAAAATATTCATGCTATCCATATATTTATTTCCTAAAAATAAAAGAATTATATCTTTACTTAATAAAACTCCTACTCCTATCATAAAAAAAAATATAGCCACATAATCAAAAATATTTTCAAAAAATTTTAAATTTTCTGGATTCTTACTATATTTTTCATAAGCAACTGGTGTCCAAAACATTGTAAATCCTTGTTGAATTGTATTTATCAATGCTATAACTTTAAAAGCTACAGAATATATTCCAACTTCATAACTTGTAGAATAATTCTGAATCATAATTTTATCCAATGACTGAAAAACCCATATTAATATTACAGATACAGATAAAGGAGCACTGTAGAAAAAAATTTCTTTTTTATCAAAAGAACTTTTTGTACAAAATTTCCAAATTTTTCTTTGATGAATAATCGCAATAAGTGTAATAATAATCAAAGAAAATATATTAGAATATAAAATAACTTTATAACTGTCAAAATAATATTTATAAAGTAACAATATGAAGATAAACTTCAAAACTTGAGTCATTATATTTAACAATGAATATAATTTTCCTAATTGGTTCATTCTTATTATTAACATTGAAAATCTATTAAAAAAATAAATTAAACTTCCTAATACAATTCCTTTAAAAATAAAATTATCATTTTCTCCTGAAAGAAAACTTGACACCTCATTTTTAAAAAAGGAAATTACAGATAATATTAATATTAACATAATAATTGGATAAAATATGCAAGTATATAACAATCCTCCTCTCAATTCTTCCTTTTCCTCATAAAAGTATCGCATAAATCCTTGATCCATTCCTAAAAATGAGATTAAAACTATTATATTTATTAGTATTTCAATTAAAGAATAAATTCCATATTCTGGTGGTGATAACATTCTTGTAGTAATTGGAACAGTAATAATTCCTATAATTATACTTATATAATTACCAAAAGAAAAAGAAATAAATTTTTTTAATAATTTTTCCTCCAATAATTCCTCCTTTTTATTTTTTTAAAAAACAAATATAAAAATTTTAAACTTTCTCCTAAATATATATTTTTTTTATAAAAATATATTAATATCATGTATTTATCCTCTATTAGATTTAGCTCAATTTTTTTTAAATCTTTATAAAACAGTTTATATAAAATTTTAAACTGTATATTTTCTTGAACAGAAGAACTCCAATAAGTATGCCTTAACAAATGAATATAGACATAAGTATATTTATATATACCTATGTATTTTTTATAGATTTCTAATTTTTTATTTTTTTTTAAAAATGTTATTATTTTAATATATACCTTTAAATAGCTCATAATATTTATATTTGTATTCATCATACTATTTTTTCTTTGACAATAATAATATAAAGGTTCATTTATTTTTCCTATTCTTTTACTTTTTAGAATAAGTTTAGGCATTGTAGCTCCATCTTCTCCATATGAAATATTTGTAGGATGCCAAATTTCATTTTCAATATATAAATCTCTTCTCCACATCTTATTCCATATACTAGGTAATCCTTCTCCTAAAAAAAACTTTTTCAAATATTTTTTATTATAGATAATTTCATTTTCCTTTATTTCTCCATCTTTTAAAACCATATTTTCTTTACTATTTTTTTCATAATAAAAATTAACATCACAAATAACAACATCTAATTTATATTTTTTAGCTTTATTAATCATCTTTTCTATCATAAATTTATCTATAAAGTCATCTGAATCAACATGAAGAATATATTCTCCTTTAGCAATTTTAATGCCTTCATTTCTTGCAGCAGAAAGTCCTTCATTTTTTTTATTGATAAGAGTCACTCTAGAGTCTAATAAAAACTCTTTTATTTCATCAATAGAATTATCCTTAGTTCCATCATTTATAATAATTATTTCAATATTTTTATATGACTGATTAATAATTTGTTTTATACAGCGATAAATATACATTTCAACATTATATACTGGTATTATCACACTTACTTCTATATTATTCATTTGATTAGTTCCTTTATTATATACTCATTTATTTGATATAAATATTTTTCTTTAAATTTTTCTTGATTTAATTTTTGAGAGGAAATTGAAACAAAAGTTCCTTCTTGACCTTGAGTTTTTGAATTATATCCATGCATTCCTTTGTTTTTTTTATAATTAAAATAATCTGGATAAAATACATTTCCTGGTTTTAATAATATTTTTATGTCTCCATATTTAGAATCAAACTTATTAAAGTAATCCTCTAAGTTTTCTTCATAATATCCTTTTAATTTATCCTTAAAAAATGTTTTAACTTCACTTATAATAAGTTTATTTTTTAAAGATAAACGAAACATAGTTGAATCTATAAAATACATATAATCCTTTTTTAAATTTAGATTAAATTTATTTCTAAACTCTTCTATTATGGGATAAATATTAAAATAATTTTCTATATTTACCATTCCATGATCTCCTAAGATCATTAGTTCATATTCTTCATAATTTTTTTTTAATAAATTAACTACTTCTCTTAATTTTATATCAAAATTCTTTAATTCTTGATTAAAAAAGTTATTCTTTACTGAATTATAATGTGCAATCTCCCCATAACCTATGTATAATAAAGTGAAGTCTTTTAAATCTTTATTTTTTATTTTTGTTATTAAATTTTCTAATCTTCCATTATCTGTTCCTTTTATTTTATTATATTTTACAAAGTCATCTATATCATAGGAAACTCCCTTTTCTTTTAATTTATAAAAAATATTACTTTCTCCACCAAATCCAATTGAATCATAACTATATACTGATTCTGTTGGTTTAAAATATTCTAATAAAGTTATTGGAATCTTATATCTAACTCTTATCATTTCTTCAGAAATATATTTTTTTAAAATCTTATTTACAAAATTAAAGTATATCCATCTTATTTTAGGAATTTTACTCATAATTTTTTCTATTTTTTCTAAAATCAATAGCCAATAATTTATATTTACTTCTTTTTTTTCCCATTCTTCTTTAAAAGCTATTTGAGCTAAATATCCATTTTCTTCAGCTGGTTTTCCAGTAACATATTCTATTATTTCGCAAAACCCTGTACTTGGATATATTTTTTCTATATATAAAGTATTCGTTTTATTAATTTCTTCTTTTAAAAATTCTAAATTACAAATATTAATATATTCACTTTTAAAAGCATCTGCTAATATAAAAATTACTTTTTTCACTTCATGACCTCCTTATCACTATTTTAAAAATAATGTCATATAAATTTTTATTCTTTTATCAAATTTATTTTTTAAAAGTAATGAATATATCTTTTTTAAATAAAAATACCTTCTCAAATATGTTCTTATTAAGATAAAATTATTTTTTTTAAAAATTATATATGGTTTGTTTTTTATTAATTCCCAAAATAATAACTTATATTTTAAAATTAATTCTCCAAAATATAAATAAATATCGAGAATCTGTATATAATCCTTTTCCGTAACTTTAAAGTCTTTATTTAAATAAATATCTAAAATTTTATTGTAATACTCTTGATATTTAAAATAAAACTTAGTTGTTTTCAATGCTTCTATTTTTTGAAATGTTTTTATTCCAATATATTTATTATTTAAAATTAAAGTTGCATCAATGATGGCTGAAATTGCTTTTTTTACTTGATAATTAGCAAATTTTTCATCTTTTATTATTATTCCTTCTTTTTCATTAAAATCATATGCTCCAACAAGACACCACATTCTAGTACAATATACAGTAAATGCACTTCTATGAGAAATATTATATTTTTTTAAAATTATTTTTTTATTAATTTCTCTAAATTCTGTTTTTTCGTATAAATAAATTGATCCTAGCATTAAATCATAAAATGATTGTTCTAATGTATTCATTGAATAAATTTTTTTATATTTTTTTATATTCAAATATAAAATATCACTAAATTCTGTTTTCAATATTTGATTTAATTTTTTTTCTAATTGAGCCTTTTCTTTAATTATATCTTCAGCAATTACAAAAAAATCTACATCATTTAAATTAGAATCTATAATCTTTTTTTCTTTTCTTCCAATACTTCCTGCTATTCCTATACAATATATTTTTTTAAAAACTCCAGAAAACAGAATTATATCTCTTACCATTTTCAAACATTCTTTTTCATTTAAAATATTATATTTTTCTTCTAAATTAAAACCCACATTTAATTTTCCTCTCTAATATTTTATAGTGTTTTAAATTATTTATCTTTATTTTTTACTGTATTATCTTTTTATTAATTGTTTTTCAATTTATTATTATTTAAATAATATACTTTTATATGTTTTTTTGCGTGTATTCCTCAAAAGACTGATACTTTTTATCTTTTTCAGATAAAACTATATTCTCTTTTTTTAAACCATATTTTTCAAAATTCCAATTGATATTTATATCTTTATCATTCCATATTATTCCTGAATCATATTGTGGTATATAAATATCTGTACACTTATATTGAAATTCTGTTTCATTTTCTAATGTTAAAAATCCATGTGCAAATCCCTTTGGTATGAAAAACATTTTCTTGTTTTCTGCGCTTAATTGTATTCCATACCATTTTCCATATGTACTACTGTCTTTTCTAATATCCACAGCTACATCATATACTGAGCCTCTTATTACCCTCACTAATTTTCCTTGGGAATGTTTAGTTTGAAAATGAAGTCCTCTAAGTACACCTTTTTTAGACTTAGAATGATTATCCTGCACAAATTCATCAAATATTCCTATTTCTTCAAATTCTTTCTTGCTATATGTTTCAAGAAAAAAGCCTCTTTCATCACCAAATACAGTTGGTTCTAATATGTATAGACCTTCTATTCCTGTTTCTATCTTTTTAAATTTACTCATATCTTCCCCTTTATTTATTTGATAAGATCCATCAAATATTCTCCATATTTAGATTTAAGCAATAGTTTTGCTAATTCACATACTTTTTCTTTTGTTATCCAACCATTTCTATATGCAATTTCTTCAAGGCAGGCTACCATTACTCCTTGTCTGCTTTGAATAGTTTTTACATAGTTTGCTGCTTCTAATAATGCTTCATGTGTTCCTGTATCAAGCCATGCCATTCCTCTTCCTAGACTTGTTACATTTAGAGTTCCTTCATTAAGATACATTTCATTTAGTGTTGTTATTTCCAATTCTCCTCTTTTTGAAGATTTTACTTTCTTAGCTTTTTCTACTACTGTATTATCATAAAAGTACAATCCAGGTACTGCATAATTAGATTTTGGATTCTTAGGTTTCTCCTCTAAAGATATTGCTCTATTTTTTTCATCAAATTCTACTACTCCAAAATCTCTAGGATTTTGTACATAATATCCAAATATTGTTGCTCCTTTTTTCTTTGACTCAGCTTCTTTTAACATTCCTGTAAATCCATGTCCATAGAAAATATTGTCTCCAAGTACTAAAGCGCATGAATCATTTCCTATAAAGTTCTCTCCTATTAAAAATGCTTCAGCAAGACCATTAGGCTGTTTCTGTACTGCATAACTTAGAGATATACCAAAATCTGAACCATTTTTTAACAATTCTTCAAACATTGGAAGATCCCTCGGTGTAGAAATAACCAAGATATCCTTTATTCCTGCCAACATTAAAACTGATAGAGGATAATATATCATTGGTTTATCATATATTGGTGTTATCTGCTTTGATATTGATTTTGTTATTGGATAAAGTCTTGTTCCACTTCCTCCTGCTAATATTATTCCTTTCATCTTCATACCTCTATTTCCATAACTTCTTTTATAGCTTCTAAATAACCATATTTAAATTTTTCATCAGGCTCTAGATACATTCCTTCAGCCCATTCATTCCATGCATTCAAAAAAATATAATCTATATTTTTTTCTTTCATTATTTTTTTTTGATTTAACAAATATTTTTTAAATAACTTTGGTGTATTTCCCTCAATCACATATCCTCTTCGTCCATGTCTTGAAGTATTATCCCAACCAGTAAATATTCCTGGATATATTTTTTTATTTAAAAATTCGCTAGATATGTCTATACTCTTTTTTAGAAATTCTTCATATTTATACTTTTGAACAAAATATAAATAATTTTTTGATAAATTATTTTTTAATCTCTGAGTAACTTTTTGAAAAATATTTCTTTTACTGAGACAACAATTAGGTTCCCTTAACACCATTGCAGAACTTTTAGGTGAAAAAAAATTAAAATTTTTTAGATTATTTTTAGATTCTATTATATAAATTCCTGAATATCCTAACTTTTTACATGCTTTATCAAAAAAATCTATCATTTCATCAAACTTTAAAATATCATCTGGCTGATATATTAAAAATACTGGTTTTCCATCTATTTTTATATATCTTTCATCTAAAAAAAAGTTTTTCAAATAATTAAAATGCTCTTGCCAATCCTCTTTTAGCCCATATTCTTGTTCTATGAGAGTTTCTTTTAATCCATTCCAAGTTTTTTTCCATGAATGATTAGCCCAACAAAAACAAAAATTTTGTTTTATATCTTGCCATTTTAAAAGATTCTCTGCTGGTTTTTCTAATATTTTTTTTCCTTTAAACCAATAATGATAATAACAGAATCCATATATTCCATATTTATTTCCTAATTTACTCTGCCATTTTACTGTTTTTTTATCTAATAAATTATAATAATTGTCATTTAATGGCTTTAATGGTTGCTTATGTTCTTTAAATAATTTTTTCCCATTTTTTACATTTGTCCATTCTGTAAAACCTTTCCCCCACCAAAGATTATTTTCTGCAATTTCATGAAATTGTGGCAGATAGTATGCTATTATTTTCATCAAGATTATCTCCTTTTCTATTTTTTATTAAAACTCAAACAAAATAAAATTATATTTATAAATTGGAAGTTGTAATAAAAAAGTTTTAAAATATAGAACTGAAATACAAATAAAAAATAGAAACTTAATTATCTTAGAATATTTTTTTGTCAAATATCTTAATAATTGTGGAATTAGAATAATATAATAAAAAGTAAAATACAAACTCATTCGTATAAACACTTGATTCATTGTAGGGAAATTTTTTTCATTAAGAAAAATACTTAAAACTAAAAGTATTGTAAAAAAATTTATATTTTTACTTACACTATCTAAAAAAATTCTATTTGAAAAAATTTCTATCAGTAATGCTAAAATAAAAAATAATGATAAAGTTATAAAATTTGTTGTTGCTTTATATTCTAATATTGTATATTGTCCATAACCTATTATTTCATAAGCTTTAGGTAATAAAAAATTAAAACTTACTGTAATAAAAATTAAAATAACTTTTATAAATCTATTATATTTTAAATTCAATATCCAATATAATGGTAATAATACAAAACAACTTTTATGAAATAGACTTCCTAGAATTATAAATAAAAAATATTTTATTATTTTTCTCTGTTTTATAAAATTAATTGAATAAAAAAATATACTAATTGCCATAACCTGCCTAATCAAATTGAACCCTGCTGAATAATAAGCTCCTACTAAAAAATAAATAAGTGTAGACATCAATATATCACTTGATTCTTTTTTTATGTTTTTATATATTAAATAATTTGTGAAAAAAGCTATTACTAAAAAAGTTAGTTGTTGTGTTCCCTTTATACTGGCAATAAATTTTACTAAAAAATAATAACCTTTTTCCAACCTTAAAACTTCATAATGGGCAATATTATTTTTTATCAATGAAAATATTTTCATGTACATTGGATAATCTGTTCCAATATAATATCGAAATCCAGAAAATAAAATTAATATTAAAAATATTAATTTTATTTTCCTTATATCACTTCTATTCAGATATAATATTCCAATAGTAATTACCAAAAAATATAAATATAAATATTCCATTTTTATCCTTTTTCTAATTTTCTTATTTTTTCTAATATTTTTTTAGCTGTTATTGTATTATTATCAACAAAGGGTTTGTAACTACAGTAATCTTCTGTTTCTGAAATTATTTTTTCTCCATTTTCAAAAGTATCAATTTCTACAGCTGAGGTAGGAGCATAATAACTTATTGTCTTTACTTTTTGAGCTATTGCTAAATGTAATGCCAAAGTATCACTTGTTATTAATAAATTAAGATTCTTTATAATTGCAGCAAATATTTTTAGTTCACAAGGCTCTATTAAAATTATATTTTTTTCTTTTTCAAATCCTTTTACCAACATTTTATTTATTTCTAATTCTTCTTTCCCGCCCAAAATAAATAAATAATTTTTTTTATATTTTAATAACTCTTGTATTAATTTTTTTCCTTCTTCAATTTTTAATGCCTTAGATGGCCATCTTTTTCCTGCATTAAGATTAAAACCTATTAAATATTTTTTAGTATATTTTTCAAAACTTTTTTTTATTTTTTCTTCCAAATTCATATTATTAAAAAAATAGGGTTCTAAAATATCTATATTTAGACCTTTAGAAAATATTTCTTTATGACTTAGTTTATTATTTTTCTTTAATATATCTGCTTTTTCTTTCCCATATTTTGATAAAAGTCCCATATCAAACCATTCTTTCAAATCTTCTGTATAAGTTAAATAGCCTCCTTTTTTATATACTCCTGAAAGTTTTTTAAATTTAAGGTTTTCTATTTTTTCAAATACTTCTTTTTCATCTTCTAATGAAATAATCCAATCAAAATTTTCATTTTCTATTTTTCTCATTTCTTTTTTATCTTCTATTTTTATAAGCTTATCAATATATTTATTCTCTTCTAATAATTCAAAAGCTATATTTGATGTAATCCAATATACTTCAACAAAATTATCATATAATTTTTTTAATCCAGGTAAAAAATATGTTGTTCTTACTACATCTCCTAATGCTCCTATTTTTAAAATTAAAATTTTTTTCATTCTTAAACGTTATTACTCCTTTAAAGATTTATTAAATCTGATATTTCTTTTCCCAAAATTAATCTTTCTCGCTTTACTATAAGATTATCTTTTATTATTTTGTATAATTCTTTATCTTCTATTAACATTTTTATTTTATTTACAAATTCCTCTATTGAATTAGCCAATAAATAGTCTTGCCCATTTTTAACTATAATACCTTCAATTCCAACTTCTGTTGAAACTACAGGAATTCCAGAATATAACATTTCTACTGTTTTTATCTTTATTCCAGCCCCTTTTAATAAAGGAATTACTCCTATATCTAAAATAGAAAAATATTCCTCTACCTTTTCAATAAATCCAGTTAAAATAACATTAGAATAATTGCTAACTATTTTTTTTAATTTTTCACTTGGATTTGCTCCTATAATATAAAAATAAATATTCTTTTTTTGAATTTTTTTCCAAATTTTATTCAGAAAAAAAATAACTGCCTCTTCATTTTCCTCCCTATTCATAGCACCAAAAAATCCAATATTTATTTCTTTATTTCTCTTTCTAGGCTCTATTAGAAATTTATTAAAAAATGGTTTCAATATTTTAATATTTCTATTTTTTCCCTCTATAAGTTTATAATCTTTATCATTCTGAACTATGACTAAATCAAATTTGCCAAGCATTGTTTCTTCATATTTTTTTAATCTTTTATATTCAAATTTATAAAATAATTCCCTCAAATAATTTTTTTCATTATTCATTTTTCTTTCAAAAGCTTGGAAAGATATGTCATGTTCTATTAATATTTTTTTTACTCCCTTTATATCTTTCAAATAATTAATATTTTGGGTAAAATCAAAAATAATTGAAACATAATTTTGAGAATTTTCTTTTAAAAATTTTTTTAATCTTCTGTCATATCTTACAGAACATAAAATTGGTAATTGAAAATTCCAAATTAAATTAACTATTTTATTTAAAATAGATATTTTAAATAAAATTAGGTTTTCTATACATTCATTTTCATAAAATATTTTATCCTTATATTCCTTTAAGTTAACTAAAGAACAAAAATCAATTTTATAACCACTTTTATGAAGATTCTTTATATTACTTAATGTTGTATTAGATCCTGCTGAAGGAAATTTACTTTTTTTACTTGGTAAAAAAGTTGATATATATAAAAGTTTTTTCATAATTTCCTCCCTATTTTATACCCAATCCACCGAATTCCTATATCAAAAGGAAGATATAGGAGTTCTTTTATTTTTCCTTTTTTAATTAACTCTTTTATTAAATATATTAATAACTTTTTCCCTTCATTCTCTGTTTTTAAAAAATCTATTTCTTTTTCAAATAACTTTTCAAATTTTCCTATATCCTTATATCTTTTATATGTTTCCTTTAAAGACAAATAATGTGAATGCCATATTTTACTCTCCGCTCTATAAATAAATGATTTTCCTTTTTTTATTATTTTAGAAGCTAAGTACACATCTTCATTTGTTGGAACGAGAAAATCATATCCTCCTAATTTAAAAAACTCTTCTTTTAATATTGCTGAAGAAGCATCACTATAGAATATATTTTTCCTTCCATTAGCCTTTTTATTTTCTTTGTTACAAATTCTATTTTCATCTGGGTAATTAAACCTTCTAATAATTTTTTCTATTTCAGAATGTTCCTCATATGCTATTTGTTTTGAAAAAGAAGCAATAATATTTTTATTTAAAGGACTAACTAATTCTTTTAACCAATTATTATCATAAGGCAATATATCTTGGGTTATAAAAACTAATACATCTCCCTCAGCTATTAATACTCCTTCATGTCTCGTTTTAGCATGATTAAACTTTTTAACCTCTAAAACTTTATCAAATAATTCTTTTGATACTTCTAAACTTTTATCTTTTGAATAACTTACTAATGCTATTAATTCAATTGAAAAATTACCTTTTTGTTCTTTTAGTTTTTCTACCAGTTTTTTCAAATATTTTTCTCCATTATATATAGGAACTATTATCGAAATTTTTTTATTTTCCATCAATATGCCCCCTTTTTCCCAATAACATTCTTTATTGTTTTCACTGTTATTATTACATCCAGCCATAATGACCAGTTTCTTATGTAATAAAGATCTAAAGCTATTCTTTCATCATAATTTTCTACATCTGATCTACCGTTTGCTTGCCACATTCCTGTTATTCCTGGTTTTACCATAAATATCTTTCTGCTGTTTTCCTTACCATAGTACATATCTACTTCCTTTTGTACTACTGGTCTTGGTCCAACAAATGACATTTCTCCCTTTATTACATTTATAAATTGTGGAAACTCATCTAATGATGTTTTTCTTAAAAATTTTCCTACCTCTGTTATTCTTGGGTCATCTTTAAGTTTAAAATTCTTATAGAATTCCTCTTTTAGTTTTTCATCCTTTGATAACATTTCTTCCAGTCTTTTCTCTGCATCAGCATACATAGTTCTAAACTTATACATTTTAAAAGTTTTTAGATATTGTCCTATTCTTGTATGAAGGAACATTGCTTTTCCTCCATCTTTTCTTATCTTTGGAGCATATATAAGGTAAAGCATAAAAAGAACTAAACATCCTGCTATTCCTGTAACTATATCAAAGCTTCTTTTTAGAAATTTATTTGTTCTTCTATTCATTCCATTGTATGAAGATACAAGCATTATTCCATCATAATCCTCTATATTTGAATTAAAAGTATATGTTCCATTTAATTCTGGTGTAAATTTTATTTTATTTACTTTTCCATCCAGCCTGTTAATTATTTCTGACATCTGTTTATTATCTGCTAATGGAAGAGCTATTATTACTTCATTTATTTGATTTTCTTCTATTACTCTTTCAATATCACAGCAGTTTCCAAGTATCTTTTCTTCTTCTACTCTTATGCTTTGATTAACTCCTTCCAGAGAATTAGCGCTTATATATCCTAATAAGTTATACATTGTAAAATTATTTTGCTTTATTACATGAGTTAATTCTCTAGCTGTATTTCCAACTCCTATGATTAAAAGCCTTTTTTCTAACGATTTTCTAAATATATTTCTTATAATTTTTATTATAATTAAGTTAAAGAAGGTAAATGTTATTCCTACTATCAAATGAACGGATATATACTTGCTTCCCCAGAATGCTGCATCATTTATCAGCATAATTATGAGATACTCTGTATGTACAAAGAGTTGTTTTTTTAGTTCTTCCCATATGAGTATAGTTTTAAAGGAATACATATTTTTGGTAAGATTTAATGTAAGATAGATAAAGAAAGTGTTATACATGATTCTGTCTGGTACTTTAAATATTTTATTTATCAGAAAATAGAATAAAAACTGTAATACTATCATTAAAATTTTTGAACTTTGTCTTTTCACTTTCCCCTAGCTCCTTGACTTTTATTTTTTCAATTGTTTCTTTTTTGTATTTTTAAATTATTTTTAATATTTTATTTAAAATAATATTATTATATATATTTTGTAATATTTTTTATTCAAAATATACATTTAGTAATTTTATTTGATTTTATTAGAATTTAACAATAGTTTATCAAAAAATATTTTTTAATATTAATATTTTTCAATCTTTAAAATTATATATTTTCTTGATTTTTTAAAATTAGATATCTATTTTATAATTTTGTAAAAGTACTTGTTTATTAAGGAATATAAAAAGGTTCGCATTATTACAATAATGAGAACCCTTTTATACTCAAATCTCAATAAATTCATTCTAACATTTCTTAAAAATGTCATTTTTAGTATTGACATTTTTTTATTTTAGTAGTATTATTTCACTATAATAATCTATAATTCTAAAAAGTTTAATATATTTAAAATGAAAATATATTTTAACAGGGCGCATTATTGTAATAATGCGAACCTTTTTAAACCATAACTCCTTATTTTTAAAGAGGTTATCTTTTTTTACTTTTATTTTAAATATTTTTTATTTTCTTTCTCTTTATTAATTTTATTCTTTTTTATATTTGAACTATTATTTTTATATATAAATTATCATACTTTATTTGTTTGTTTATATCTTATTTTTTAAATTTTTATTTTATAATTTCTATTTTTTATAATATATTAGATTTTTTATCTATATACTATTAAAATTTATTTTTATACATAAAAAAAGGAACCCTAATTATTAAGGTTCCTTACTTATTTTTAAAATTTAATTTATAATTTAATATCCCATTCTTTCCAATATCTCTTCTACAATATCATCAGAACGATGTCCTTTAAAATATTCACTGCTTACATTTTCAAATCCTATATTTCTATATTTACTTGGCCTTCCTATATATCTAGCAGCAAAATTAAAATTCTCATCAAGTATAGCTAAAGTAGGTACTACATATTTTTCTTCAGGTATTCCTAATTTTTCTCTTAGAAATTTAAATCCTCTTCCTTCTGTTATTATACTTAATTTTATGTTAGGATTAAACTCTATCATTTTCATAAGTACTGGTACTGTTGCACGAACATATGGACACCATGACTCTGCACTTAATAAAAAATTATATTTCTTATCTATTTTTTTTATTCTTTCTATATTTTCATCTTTTATTTTAGTTATCGAAGCTATTTCCTTCATTTTATCTTTTTCAGATGTATTTGCTACATTAAAAAAAGTATCAAATGACATTCCTGTTTCAAATAGTTCTTTATATTCCATGATTTGTACCTCCCAAAATTAATAATTAACTTTTTTTAGCACTCCTTTTATAGCTTCCTCAATAGTTTTGAAGCTTTTAAGTTCTTCTCTAGTTATAAGAGTATTTATTTCTTTTTTACTGTATCCCAATCCTTCTAGAGCAGAAATAAGCTCCTCTTCTATCATGAGATGCCTTGCTGCTTCATCATTTCTTGTATCTATAGAAAGAGCATCTAATGTTTTTAACTTGCTTTTTAAATCTAAGATCAACTGTTGAGATTTTTTCTCCCCTAGCTTAGGAACTCTTTTAAGATTATTATAATCATCTGTTGCTACAAGATCTCTGATTGTATCTATATCAAAAGTAGACATTACTGAAAGAGCTAAAGATACACCTATTCCCTTTACTCCAAGAAGCATTTCAAAAAGATTTCTTTCTCTTTCTTCTAAAAAACCTATTAGTTTAAAAGCATCTTCTTTTATATAGTTATAGATATAAAGCTTTACCTCTTCTCCAGCATTAATAAAGTCATAGGTTCTCAAAGATATATTTACTTTGTAACCTACTCCATTTACATCTAATGCCAGATAATCTGGTTTCTTATATTCTACCTTTCCTCTCAAATATTCATACATCTATTTCCCCAGCTCCTCTTTCTTTTTTCTTCCTCTTTTTTTAGGCTTTTCTTCATAATCTATTACAGCTACTTCTTCTGCAGCTTCTAATATAGTTTCATTAAATACTGGAGTTATTTTAGCTTTTTTCTTCTGAACTTTTTTATTCTCTTTTCTTTCTGCACCTTTCAGCATTCTATCTATATATACAGCAGTATAACTTTCTTTTATATCAGATATTTCTTCTGGAGTTCCACAAGCTACCACAGTTCCACCTCTGTCTCCTCCATCAGGTCCTATATCTATTATATGATCTGCTGTTTTAATAACATCTAGGTTATGTTCTATGATAACTACTGTATTTCCTTTCTCTACCAGTCTGTCCAATACCTCCAAAAGCTTTCTTATATCTTCAAAATGCAGTCCAGTAGTAGGCTCATCTAAAATATAGATTGTTTTACCTTTTGTCATTTTAGAAAGTTCAGTTGCAAGTTTTATTCTTTGAGCTTCTCCCCCTGAAAGAGTAGTTGCAGGCTGACCTAGTTTAATATAATCCAATCCAACATCCATAAGTACTTTTAATTTTCTCTCAAGAGATGGTACAGCTTTAAAAAACTCATAAGCCTCTCTTACACTCATATTCAATACATCAGAAATATTCTTTCCTTTATAATATACATCTAATGTTTCTTTATTATATCTTTTACCCTTGCATACTTCGCATTCTACATATACATCTGGAAGAAAATTCATTTCTATTTTAATTATTCCTGCCCCTTGACATGCTTCACATCTACCACCTTTTACATTGAAAGAGAATCTTCCCTTTGTAAATCCGTGCAGTTTGGCATCTTTTGTTTCAGCAAAAATAGTTCTTATATCATCGAAAAGTTTAGTATAAGTAGCTGGATTAGATCTTGGAGTTCTCCCTATTGGGCTCTGATCAATATTTATAACTTTTTCAAGTTCCTCTATTCCCTTTATTTCTTTATACTCCAAGGGATAGAGCTTTCCTTTATT
This sequence comes from Fusobacterium sp., assembly GCF_032477075.1. Lineage (NCBI taxonomy): Bacteria > Fusobacteriati > Fusobacteriota > Fusobacteriia > Fusobacteriales > Fusobacteriaceae > Fusobacterium > Fusobacterium sp. The sequence continues at coordinate 101,913 of NZ_JAWDXO010000002.1, forward strand.
CAATTTATTAAAGAGTGCTGGGAATAAGGTATGATTAATAAGTGTAGATTTTCCACTTCCACTTACTCCAGTAATCACTGTCATAACTCCCAAAGGAATTTCAACATTTATATTTTTCAGATTATTTCCCTTTGCTCCTATTACTTTTATAGATTTTTTCCATTTTCTTCTTTTTTCAGGTATATCTATCTTCAATTCTCCTTTTAAATATTTTCCTGTGATAGATTCTTTGTTTTCCATTACTTCCTTAGGACTTCCATAAGCAACTATTTCCCCTCCAAAATCTCCAGCTCCTGGTCCTAAATCAAGTATCTCATCAGCTTGAAGCATAGTATCTTCATCATGTTCTACAACTATTAAAGTATTTCCTAAATCTTTAAGTCTTCCTAATGTAGCAAGAAGTTTATCATTATCTTTTTGATGAAGTCCAATACTTGGCTCATCCAATACATAAAGTACTCCTGTAAGCCCTGATCCTATCTGAGTTGCAAGTCTTATTCTTTGAGCCTCTCCTCCTGAAAGAGTCTTTGTTTCACGAGCAAGATTTAAATAATCAAGTCCTACATTTATCATAAATGTAAGCCTTTCTCTTATCTCTTTTAAGATTTCTTTAGCTATCAGTTCCTGCTTATTAGTAAGTTTTAAATCAAGAAAAAATTTAAGTGAATCTTTTATACTCAATTCACATATCTCCATGATATTTTTATCTCCAACAGTAACAGAAAGAACTTCTGGTTTTAATCTTTTTCCATTGCAGACTTTACATATTCTTTCAACCATATATTTATTTTCTATTTCTTCTTTCATTGCATCAGAAAATGTTTCATGATATCTTCTTTCAAGATTTTTCACTGCTCCTTCATATTGTTTATATCCATGAAATTGAAAATCATCACCTTCATAATCAAATTTAAACTTAACATCACTTCCATGAAATATTATATCTCTATCTCTTTTTGAAAGATCTTTTATAGGCTTGTTAATATCTATTTTCAAATGTTTTGCCATTGCTTTAAATATTTCCCAGCTGTATCCTTTTCTAGCCATGGCGCCTGGTATATACATACCTCCTTCATTAATAGATAATTCATCATTATCTATCAGCTTATTTTCATCAACTTCAAGATTTTTTCCAATTCCCTTACATTCTGGGCAAGCTCCAAATGGAGCATTGAAAGAAAACAATCTTGGATTAAGATCAGGTATACTCACTTCATCATGTTCTGGACATGCAAAATTTTCACTATATGCAAAATCTTGATTATTTACATTTAGAATAACTTTTCCATTTGAAAGTTCTGTAGCTGCTTCAACAGATTGTGTCAGCCTGCTTTGAAATTCCTTATCATTTTTTTTCAATACAAGTCTATCTATTACTACTTCAATATTATGTTTAAGATTTTTATCTAGAACTATATCATCTTCAAGATAAAGAATAGTTCCATTTACTCTTGCTCTTACATATCCTTTTTTCAGAAGATTGAGAAAAAGATTTTTATGTGTTCCTTTTTTATCTTTTACAACTGGAGCTAAAACTATTATCTTATCTCCTTCTTTAAATCTTTCTATTGCTCCCTCTGTTATCTCTTCTGTACTTTGTTTTTCAACCTTTCTTCCACATATAGGACAATGAGCTGTTCCTATATGCGCAAAAAGAAGCCTCATATAATCATATACTTCTGTAATAGTTCCTACAGTAGAACGAGGGTTTCTGTTAGTTGTTTTTTGTTCAATAGATATAGCAGGAGCCAATCCTTCTATACTGTCTACTTCTGGTTTATTCATCTGACCAATAAACTGTCTTGCATAAGCAGAAAGACTTTCTACATACCTTCTTTGTCCTTCAGAATAAATAGTATCAAAAGCAAGTGAAGATTTTCCACTTCCACTTACTCCAGTAATAACTACAAATTTATTCTTTGGAATTTCAATATCTATATTTTTTAAATTATGTTCTCTTGCACCTTTTATTATTATCTTGTCTAACATATACACCTCTTAATTTAAAAGCATTATTAATTTATATTTATTACAAATATTATAACCCATTTTTTATCTTTTTAAAACTGTTAATTTTTTTAAAAATATACAAGGTTACAAAACCAATTCAAGCCCACCTTTATCTATATTCACTTATAAGTATATCATTATTTCAAATAAAAAACAAGCTGAGAGAAAGCATTTTCTTTTCACCCAGCTTTGATATATTTATATTTATGGCGGTAGCGTGTAGGAATCGAACCTACCAATGACTTTAAGCCACCATGACAGTTTTGAAGACTGCTGAAAACACCAGTTTCCCTACGCCACCATTTACTTTGATTAATCTAATTTTTCTATATGTTTTTTTAAACCTTTTTTTATTACACTATATTCTTCTAATTCTATCCCATTAGATTTAAACAGTTCATCTGCTCTATTTCTATTTTCAAACTCTGTTTTGATCGAGAGACCACAAGTTGCCTTCACTTCAGAAGGGAGTGGAATTATTCTACATTCTATCCCATTTTCTTTAAGTAATTTTTCACTCTTGATTATAAGATGTGTAGAGTCGGCAACAAGCAAAAGAAACTTTTCCTCTTTCATCATGGTTTTATTATCCTTCTTGCATACATCTGCTTATTTACAATGTTATACATATTAGTTATACTACCAATTTTTACTTCATCTGTCAATCCGTAAAAATTGACACATGTTCCACAACAAAGTATTTCTACCCCTCTTTTTTCAAGATTTTTTAAATCATTTAAGCTTTCAGAATTTTCTACAGCAAGTTTTACTCCCTCATTATAGAAAATTATAGTTTTAGGAAGAACTTCTACCTCTGTAAGAGTATAAATAAATCCTTTCATAAGTATTCTTCCAAGTTCAGGATCTCCTTTTCCCATATATATAGAATCTATTACCACAACTGTATTATCCTCGTCTTCAAACTCTTCAACTTCTTCTTTTATTTTATTGATAACAATTCTAAATACTTCTCCAGTTTCAGCAATACTGTAATCATATCCCATTTCTTTTGACATTTTTTGAAGATTCTCAAGAGATATTTTATTATCAACTAATACTTCTACTTCTCCTTCTTCTATATCTTTCAAAGCATTCTTTGTCATTATAATAGGAATTGGACAAGTTTGCCCCACTGCATTAACTTTTATCATAACATTACCTCCTGATTTGTTTATTTTAAAATCCTATACTCATTAATTCTTTTAGTTATCCCATTTTCATCTAATTTTTCTAATATTAAGAGAACTGATTTTCTGCTAACTTTTAATAATTCTCTAGCTTCTGTTAAAGTTATTTTTTTATTTTCTTCAAGATATTTTTTTATCTTTTTTTCACTTTCTTGAAAAAATCCCTTAAGCATAAAATTTTCTTCTTTCAGTTCCATAAGAAAAAAGTTATATACCATGTATGAATGAACTGTTGAAAAAAATTCTTTATTCTCAAACATCTTTGATACATCTTCTATTTTTTGTGGAGTAAATCCATTTTTTTTATATATTGAAAATATATCATCTTTCATCTTGTTCTGTTTTTTATTTAACTTTATTTTAAAGCCTTTTTTAAAAATATATTCTTCCTGTATTTCAATAGTAGCTTTTTTCTTAAAATACTCTATAATTATATTATACACCTTTATTGAATAATTTTCAAAAAATCTATTTTTTAGTTCTGATCTCTTTATTCCTGTAATTAATGGATATTTTTGGTGATATTGATCCAAGTATTCTAAAATTTTATTTTCTAAGTTTTCTAACTTATTTGTGTTTATATAAATATCATCAAATATTTTCTGTGTATTTTGAGAGCTTTCTATATCTGTCTCTAATACTTTTTCTCCTAAAAGAAGTTCTATGCTTTCTTTGTTCAAAAATATATTGTCACTATTCAATATTATACTTTCTATTTTTTTATATTTATTTTTAGAAGAAAGAATCTCTAATCTTTCTAAATATTTTAAGTCTTTTCTTTTTGCCCTCTCTTTAGAAATATTTATTATTTCTATTCCTCCAATAGTAGATATTGGTGAAAAACTTCTCACTATTCCTACATCTCCTATAGAAAAAGCTGATTCTTTCTCGAATTCTATTTGCACAAATTTTTTATTTCCAGAAAATATTTCATCTTCATGAAATATTTTCACTCTTCCTATAAGTTCTTCTGTTCCTATATTTACTCTTATTCTCTGATTATTTTTCATATTACTGCTTCTTTTTAAAAGTGTAAAAATACAATCAATTTTATTAGATATAATGAGAGAATTTTTTTTAGCTATAATGTTTCCTCTCTTTATTTCTTTAGAATCTATATTTATATTTAAAGCACATCTATTTCCAGCTTCCAGAATTTCTACTCTATTTCCATGATTTTCTATTCCTTTTATTTTTATTTCTTTCTGTTGAGGATAAATCATTACAATATCTCCAACAGAAATTTTATCATTTTTAGAAGTACCTGTAACTACTGTTCCAAATCCTTTTACAGAAAATACTCTATCTATATCCAATCTAAAATCTTTAATTTCATTCTGATTATCTTCTACTTTAAATATCTCTTTTTCCAGTAATTTTTTTAATTTTTCAAAACTTTGAGAATCTTTATCAGATATTTCCAAGATTGCACTATTTTCTAAATATGAATTTTTAAAAAGCTCTTTCACATTTTTCTTAAGTTCAAATACTTTAGCTTCATCTACTAAATCCCTTTTAGTAAGAAGTATTATTCCCCTTTTAACACCTAATATTTTTATGATATCAGCATGTTCCAAAGTTTGGGGTTTAATTCCATCATCACAGGCTATAATAAAAAGAATCATATCTATTCCTGTGACTCCTGCTGCCATATTTTTTATAAATTTTTCATGACCAGGAACATCTACTATTCCAATTTTTCTCCCATTACTTAAAGTAAAAAAAGTAAATCCCAAATCAATTGTCATTCCTCTTGTTTTTTCTTCAGGAAGAGTGTCAGTATCCTGTCCTGTCAGTCCTTTTACAACAGTTGTTTTCCCATGATCAATATGACCTGCTGTTCCTATTATTACATTTCTCATAGAAGTATCCTTTCAGCAGCTCCTAATATTTCTTCAAAGTCTTTTTCTCTTAATGTCTTTACATCTATAATAAAATGATTATTTTTTATCCTTCCTATTATAGGAATATCATTTGCTCTGAATCTTTTTTCCAGCAAAACAGCATCTCCAACAAAACAAATACCATAACTTTTTATTGTTTCTTCTGGCATAGAGCCTCCACCTATTTTAGCTTCTGTTTCAATTATATTATTTTCTATATTTCCTTCTAAGAGCATAGATGATAATTTTTCTGCTCTCTCTAATACCTTTTCTTTTTCTTCAGTTATCATTTTTAAAACTGGAATCTCTTTTAAAGCTTCCCTTTTGTCTTTATAATATTGAAAAATATTTTCCAGTATGGAAATAGTTATTTTATTTACACGAAAAGCTCTTAGATATTGATTCTTTTTCAATCTTTCTATCAATGGCTTTTTTCCTAAAATTATACCACATTGGGGTCCACCTAAAAGTTTATCTCCACTTACAGTAACTATGTCTATTTCTGAATTGATACTTTCCTGAATAGTTGGTTCCTTAGAAAGTCCATATTTTGAAAAATCAACTAATACTCCACTTCCAAGATCTTCCATTGTCAGCAATCCATACTTTTTTCCAAGTTTTGCTATATCTTTTTTATCAGTTTCTTCTGTAAAACCAGTTATTTTAAAATTAGAAGTATGAACTTTCAACAAGACTGCTGTTTCTTCATCTATATTATCTTCATAATCAAAAATATGAGTTTTATTTGTTGTTCCTACTTCTTTCAAAGTTGTTCCAGCTAATTTCATTATTTCAGGAATTCTAAAAGAGCCCCCTATTTCAACTAATTCTCCTCTTGATACAATTGTATTTCTTCCATTGGCAAATTCATTCAGACATAAAATAACAGCTGCAGCATTATTATTTACTATTAGTGCTCCTTCTGCTCCTGTTATTTCACATATTAGTTTTTCTATATGAGAATATCTGCTCCCTCTACTTCCAGTTTCTAAATCATATTCAAGGTTGCTGTAGTTTAAAAGTATTTCTCCTAAATCTTCAGTTATTTTTTCATTTAAGATAGAACGACCTAAATTAGTATGAATTATAGTTCCAGTTCCATTTATAACCTTTCTTAAATTCAATTTATTTTTAACTCTTGATATTTCTTTTATTTTTAAAATTACTTCATCTTCTGAAAAGTTATCTATTTCTCTATTTTTGATTTTATTTCTAAAAAACTCTATTCCATCTTTAACTGCCTGATAATAATTGTGATAACTTAATTTTTTACTTATCTCTTCCAGCTTTTCATTTTTCATAAGAATATCTACTTTAGGAAGTTTTTGAAACAGATTTTTCTCCATAATGCCTACCTCACAATAATAAATTTATCCTTTTTATTTACAACACTTCCAACTACATGCGCTTCTATATTTTTAAAATTAAATTCTTCCATCAATTCTTTAATATACTCTTTTTTTATTGAAAATAATAATCCTCCTGAAGTCTGAGGATCATATAATATTTCCTGCATCCATAGAGGAATATTTTGAAAATCTACATGTTTCTGTACATAATTTCTATTTTTTTGCCCACCACTTGTTATAAGAAAATCTTGAGCATATCCCTTTGCTTCTTCTATATAAGGGATAAATTCAGCTTCAAAAATTAAAGTTTTCTCAGAATTTTCAGCCATTTCAAAAGAATGCCCTAAAAATCCAAATCCAGTTATATCTGTACAGGCAGTAACAGGGTATTTTACAATAATTTCTCCTACATATTTATTTAAAGCAGTCATATTTTCTATAGATTTTTTTAAAGCCTTCTCACTTGCCATTCCTACTTTTGAAGCAGTTGTAATTATCCCTGTTCCTAAAGATTTGGTGCATATAAGAATATCTCCAGTTTCACATCCATGATTTTTTAAAATTTTTTCTGGATGGGCAATCCCTGTAACTGACAGTCCATATTTTATTTCAGAATCATGTATTGAGTGTCCACCACTTAGAACAGCTCCTGCTTCTGCAACTTTTTCAGCTCCACCTCTTAATATCTCTCCAAGAATATTTATATCCATTTTTTCAGGAAAGCATACTATGTTCATTGCTGTTTTAGGAATTCCTCCCATAGCATATACATCACTCAATGAATTAGCTGCTGCTATTTGTCCAAAGACATAAGGATCATCTACCATAGGAGTAAAAAAATCCAAAGTCTGTATCATAGCTATATCATCAGTAAGCTTATATACTGCCGCATCATCTGATTTATCAAATCCTACTATTAGATTTTTATCTTCCACACTTGGAAGTTTTGAAAGTACATCACTTAAGACCTCTGGTCCTATTTTACTGGCTCAACCACCTATAGAACATCTGTCCAAATACAGTTTTTTCATTTTTCCACCTCCTGCTTATAAATTATATTTATTAAAGCATTTTTACTATATTTACCAGAATTTTTACTAAAAATTCTCTTTTATGCTTATCTTCTTCATTATATATAATATCAGCCATCTCTTTTATATCTTCTTTTATCTCCTCTTTTGTCGCGGGATCGTAAGCATCACTTATCTCTCCACTGAAATCCTGCATGAAATAATCAAAAATATTCCCTGCTATTAATCTTCTTTCAGAAGACCTCCTAAAACTCTCATAAGCTTCAAGTATCCACTCAAGCCTCTCACTCATTTTCTTCCTCCTTTATCATAGCTCCTGTCAGATTATCTGATTCAGAAATAACTATCTTATCTCTATTCAATTCTTTTAAAATAGTTATCAAGATAATAGTTCCTGCTATTATCACATCTGCTCTCTTTGGTTCAAGACCAATTATTTCTTCTCTTTCCTCTATATTTTTTGAAATAAATAGTTTTAAATTTTCCTCTAATTCCTTCACAGATATTTCAGACATGTGTACTTGCTGGCTATTATATATTTTCATTTCTTTTTTTACAGATATCTGTGTAGTAGCTGTTCCAGCCACTCCCACTACTTTAAATTCTTCATCTCTGATTTTTTTTATTTCTTCAATATTTTTTTTTATCCATTCCTTACATTTTTCTATATTCTCTTTTGAGTAATCATCTCGAGAAAAGAACTTTTCTGTAGCTCTCACAGCACCAATATCTATACTTTTTATAAAATCAATTTCATTATTTTTTCCAAGAGTAAATTCTGTACTTCCTCCACCTATATCTATAACCAGTATTCTCTCATCAAATACTAAAGAATTTCCAAGAAAATTTAGTTTGGCTTCCTCTTCTCCAGATATACACTCTATTTCAATCCCTAAATCTCTGACTTTTTTTAAAAATTCTTCTCTATTATCTGCATCTCTTGTTGCTGATGTAGCAAAAGCTTTCAATTCTTTTACTTCATATTTATCTGCTGTTTCTTTATATTTTTTTAGACACTCAATAGTTCTTTCTATTGCTTCTTCCTTGAGAAAATGATTTTTATTTACCTCTTCTCCAAGTTTTACAATTTCTACTTCTTTTACTAATTCATTTAAAATATTTATTTCCTCTTTAGTTTTCATAATTTCAGCTATAAATAATCTGCATGAATTTGTTCCTATATCTATTATTCCCTTTATATATTTATCATTTTCATTTGTCATTTTTCAGCCTCTCAATTTTATAATATTTTAAAAATATTAACTATTCCTCCCTATTATAGATTATACTCAAATTTTCTTTTTTATTCAACAGCTAGATAAAAATTCTAAACTTTGACATAAAAAAAATAATATGTTATTTTAGAACCAGATAGTGATATAATATAATATATTAAAATTAAAAAGAAAAAGGAGTGAATAAAGTGAAAACTTTAAAAACTTTTATACTAATGGCTGTTATGACATTTATTCTTATGCTCATAGGGAATGCTGTAGCTGGAAGAGAAGGACTTATTTTTGCTTTAATAATGGCAGGAGTAATGAATTTCGTCTCATACTGGTTTAGTGATAAAATAGTATTATCCATGTATGGAGCACAACCAGTAGATGAAAACAGTCGTTTATATCAATTAGTAAAAAAACTGGCTACTGAAGCTGAAATACCTATGCCTAAGGTATATATATTAAATGAAGATCAACCTAATGCTTTCGCCACTGGAAGAAATCCAAATCATGCTGCTGTTGCTGTTACAAGAGGACTTATGGATATAGTTGATGAAGATGAACTTTCTGGTGTCATTGGACATGAACTTGGACATGTACATAACAGAGATATCTTAATAGGAACCGTTGCAGCTACCATGGCAGGAGCTATCACTTTCCTTGCCAATATGGCAAAATGGGCTGCAATATTTGGTGGAAGAAGTAATAGAAATGATGACAGAGATAGAGGAAATCCTTTAGCAATGATTGCAGTAGCTATCTTTGCTCCTATTGCTGCTATGCTTGTGCAGATGGCTATATCTAGAACTAGAGAATACAAGGCTGATGAATTTGGAGCAAAAGTCAGTGGAAATCCTTTGTATCTTGCAAGAGCATTGAGAAAACTAGAAGATTACAGCAGCAGAATTCCTATGAGAAATGCTGCTCCAGCTACAGAAAATATGTTTATAGTAAATCCATTAACTGGAAGTAAGATGGCTTCTCTTTTCAGTACACATCCATCTACTGAAGACAGAATAAGGAAGCTTCAAGAAATGGCTTATTAATAATAATTAAAAATTAAAACAACTTAAATATTTCAGGAGGAAAAATGAAAAAATTCTTAGCTATACTTGCAGTTTTTTCTTTAACTGCTTCAATTACACTATCAAAAGAAATAATCCCAGAATATTATGTGATGGAAAAGCTCCTTATTCCTATTAGTGCTTCTCCTGTTTTTTCACATATTGGTGATAAAAAAATTAATGATTTTAAAGAAATAAAAGCCATTCAAGTAGACAATAAAGTTCTTCAAGGGATTGGTACACATGAAAATCCATTTTATATGAAAGACTCAGATGGAAAAACAGTTGCTGTAAGAGTTGGAGATTATGTTATTTCTCCAATGACGCTTTCCACTGTGTATGCAATAAAGAAAAATGATTTTGAATTAAACTATAGGGATCTGAATGCGCCTGATGTTTCTCTTGTAACTGCTGATGTAACTACTATTGGTGAAAAAATTAGAATTGATGAAATAGATGAAGCAAATAATAGAATAGAAGCATCTGAAGAATAATACACAAGATTTTAATACAGAAAAGAGGGGAATAATGTTTATGAATATAAAGAGAAAACTAATTTACTTTTTTAAAGAAGTAGCTAGACAGGGAAAAATATCCAATATAATTTCAGGTATTCAAAGAGCATTAGAAAATTATAAAAGAGCCAACTCTGCCCTCTGGGTTACATCTCTTTGTTTTTATACTCTTCTATCTCTTGTTCCTGTATTTGCAATTTTATTCAGTTTAGGAAGTTGGTTAGGGGTAGCAGAAAATATCATTATTCAGTTGAGCAAATATTCTCCTTTGAATGAAGAAATGATTACATTTCTTGTTGAATTTTCTGAAAATCTTTTAGAAAATGCAAGAAGTGGAGTTCTGGCTGGAATAGGATTTTTATCATTGGGTTGGACTTTGATCACTATGTTTTCTATTGTTGAAAAATCATTTAATGATATCTGGCAGGTAGAAAAATCAAGAATGATTTTAAGGAAAATAACTGATTATATAGCTTTTTTTCTATTATTTCCATTACTTATACTTACTATAAATGGTGGTATGGTTATATTAGGTAAAAAATTAGAAGGTATTTATGACATTTCCCCTTATCTTTTACAGATAATACCATCTCTTAGTATATTTTTATTTTTTACAGCATTGTATATGCTTATACCTAATACAAAAGTAAAATTGATTCCAGCTTTTTTTTCAGCAATTTTTACATCTGCACTTTTTTCAGGGCTTCAATATTTCTTTATACATCTTCAAGTAATGATTATCACATATAATAGGATATATGGAAGTTTTTCTGTTATTTTTATTTTCTTCTTATGGCTGAAAATAATGTGGTTCTTTATTATTCTTGGAGCTCATTTATCATATTTTTTACAAAACAAAGATTTAAAATCTCACTCTAATAATGTAAATGGAATAAGCTTCAAATCTAAAGAATACACTGGAATGATAATAATAAGAGAGCTTATAAGAAGATATTTAAATAATCTTTCTCCAATTACAGCAAAAGAATTATCTGAAAACAGTAATATTCCTTATGATATTATTCTTCATATTCTTCATATATTTGAAGAACATGGATTAGTAGCAAAAGTTATCAATATAAAGAATGATAACGAAGAAGGTTTTACTATACTTCAAAATATAGAACAGATAAATTTTAAAAAAATATTTAATATTTTAGAAAACTCTGGTGAAGACGTCAAATTACAAGTTAATGATGATAACAGAGCTTTCTATAGAATAATCAAAAACAAAGACTTTGATTTTTTAATCAAAGATCTTTTAGAAAATAATAAATGATTATATTAAAGAGGAAAGCTAATAAAAAGTAATTCTCCTCTCAAGTTATAGATAAAAATAAGGAGAATAAAATGGAAACATATGGTATAACATTAAATATTCATTATACAGCTCCTGATGAAATTTGGGATAAATTAATGGTTTTATATACTATGATGCCTGGTTGGAATGAGCAAATGAAATGCTGGTATGGAAACGAAGGAAAACTCATTGAAGTAAGTGTTGAACCAGGAGGACTGCAATTTTATGCAGAATTACCAGCAAAAGAATGGGAAACATGGATTTTAGAATTTAAAGAAAAAGCAACAGAAATATTAGGATATGAAATTGGAGACCCTGAAGATGGATTTGAATTTCATTACTATGACTGATAATCAAGATAGTGAGTAAACATTTAATATTAATATTGGTATATTTATGAATACATACAAATTTAAATAAAATAAAGTTAGAATTTAAAATCTTAGAAAATTTAAAAGAGAGAAGTATTTTTGGAACTTCTCTCTTTTATTTTACTTTTATAATTATATTATAATATCTGTTATAAAGTTTTTATACCTGAATTGCTATTGCCATCATAAAAATTCCCAAAAAAATAATAAACCATATTAACATAAATATCCCTATAAGAATTAGACTTGCCATTAAATAATTTTTTAAGTTTAAATTTGTATCTTCTGAGACTAACCATTTTATCCACATTATAAAATTTACAATTGGAATCATAAATATAATAAGCACTTTTAACCAATCTTTTACACCTAAAACTCTTTCTTGAGCTCTTATTTTTTCAGTATCCATTTATATTCTCCTTTAGTATTTACAATACTTTCTCAAATCATTTATTCAATTTTCAAATCCAAATAGAAAAATAATGTTTTCTCAATTCTTCCTTTAATGATTACTGAAAAATCAGCAGTTTTCCATTTAATATTATCTATTTTACTTTAAACTCTCTTTTTACAAAATAATAATTAAAAAGTACCTTTTTATTTATTATAAGAAAAAAACAAGAAAGAAGTCAAATAAAAATTTATTTTCAACTAAAACAATTAATTATTTGGTCTTTATAAAATTTAATATAAATTTTGGAATATAACAATAAAATTTATAGGTTTCAAATCATACAAGATATTTGAAATCTATTTCAACTTTATTGTTTGTACATAAAAGCTTTCCTATAGCCTCTTTTCGAAGCTTTAGAACCTAAAATAATATTATATATTAATCAAATAGATATAGAATACATTTAATACTAAAAAGTTTAAGTTTTATACTATTTAAAATATAAATTTAGAAAACTATCTAAATTTCTATTAATATTACAAAATAATATAAAAATAATACTAAAATACTTAACAATAAAGAAAAGAATATGAATATAAAATTGACATTCTATTTTAAATAATATACAATATACAATATATATATGATATAAAAAGTATATATTATCAATAATATTCTATAAAAAGGAGGTTAACTATCAAAAATTCTAACTTTAAAATATTGTATCTCTAATAAATATTTCAATTAAAAGAAAGAATTGAAAAAGTTCTTAAAAATATATTAATTCTATAATTTTATTAATTTTCTTGTATACTTTTTGAAAAAATAAATAATATATCTACTGAAGTCTTAAAAACAACTGAAGTTAAAAATAAATTTAAAGAAAATTTAGGAGATAAGAAAGATGAAAAATGTACAAAAAACTAAAATAAAATTAAAAAATTAAATTCGTAAATATTATAGTAGTATTTTTATATTAAAAATAACTATAAATTAATTTCATGGGGGAAAGAAATGAAAAGAAAAACTCGTATTGAGGATAACCTAAAGCATTGTTTAAAAAGAAAAATTACATATAGTACTAGTTTACTGGTTTCTTTTTTGATATCAGGTTCTCTATTATTTGCTGATGAGATTAAAATAGATACACTAAAAAAAGATATAGAATCTTATCAAAGTGAATTAATAGATAATCTAGCTATTCAAAAAGAAGTTGTAGAAAAGATTTTACTTAAAAATGAAAAGCAATTAAAAGAGCTTAGAACTAATGCTTTATCATTAGTAGAACATGGGGAATGGTATAGTAAATCGTGGAATCCGAGCCACTTTGGTTCTATTATTGTTTGGTATGACTTTGGAGATAGTTCTAGTAAAAAATGGGTAGGGAGTTCAAGAAAAAATACTTTCATGGATGATAGAAGAGATCAATTTACAGGATCCATGGGTGATTATAAATCAAGTGGTTGGTTAAATTGGACTGATTCATATAATAAAAATACAAATATTTATGATTATGAAGATAAGTTTGTAACATTACCTTCTATAAGAACCCCTGAAATTACTAAACCTGTAGCACCAAACTTTTCTATAGCAATGCCAACAGCTCCTACTAAAGTAAATGCTCCTTTTGCTTCTGTAAACTCTGTTGGAGCTATTGCTGTGAATATATCAAAGCCAACAGTGGTTATACCTAATATACCTAACCTTAGTATAGTAGGGTCTCCTAATCTTTTGTCTGTATCAGTTACAGACCCAGGTGTAAGTGTAGTCCCACCTAATATATCTCTTAATATTGCACAACCTACTTTTAATGTTACACCAAATGTTTTGAGCTTTTCTATGGCTCCGCAAAATATATTAAATATACCTAGTATTACAGTTACTCCCCCTACTGTAGCTACAGTTATCCCTGATCCAAATGTAACTCCATTTAGTAATTTTGGCTATGGATGGATTAATGAAGATACTGATACAATTGCTTATAGTACTATTGGAACTGTAAATGGAGCTCCACTTGTACAAAATTATATCGTTAATGGAGGAACATTATGGTCTGGAGTAACACAAGGAGGAGTAATAAGTGATGTTTCAGGAGGAGATGGACTATCTTTAGAGCATCCTACTACATCAGCTATTGTAACCATACCTAATTTAATAAATTCTACTAGAAGATTATCTACTCTTAATTTTCTTTATCGGAGATATACTAACACAATAGGTATAGTTAATAATACTACAATGCATGTAGCTGGTAGCAACACAGGAATTGGAGGTTGGTCAGGAACAGGACCTTTCACAGGAACTTCTGCCATACATCTAGTAGGAGCTGCAAATGTTAGTAGCTCTACTTTCAATTTATATGGAATGAGTTCTGCTGTTAATATGGAGGGGTGGAATTCTCCATTTTTAACTATTAACAATTCTACCATTAATATTTTAGGAGATAATAATGCTGTATTTAATATTCAAAAAGGACACTTTATCAATGAACGAAGTTGGAATTTAGCAAATTTTTGGGATGATGGTCCATATTATGCAGGTGCCATTACTGGAGATGTAGATATAAATGTAAAAACAAAAAATAATTCCATTTATGTAATAGCAGGATATTCAAGGGGCTTCAAAATCAAAAATGATGGAGTTATTACTCTTGATGGTGCATCTAATATAGTGGTATCTGATTTAGGTTATGTTACCAATTCAAGCAAATATATAGGTAGTGGTCTTTTAGGAGCCCCTCCTCAACACTCTGCAAGTATTAATGATTATGTTCCTTCTATTGTTATTAATGATTATGTAGAACAATTTGGGGATGAAAATATAACATTATTTTTCAACACAAGTGAAGGTGACGCATGGGGTGGTAGAATTGGTATTTATCAAGGAGAAATCTCTCTAAAAACAAAAATAGGAGAATTTCTAGATTCCAATGGAAGTACTTCATCTCAAACAGTTTCAGGTCAATTAACAAAAAATGGATACACATCTTCTACAGTAGATGCTAATGTGGCTGTTTATACCCTCTCTGGACAAAGAGAGGGAATTATTCCTACAGTAGCAATGGGAGATGCTAATTCTTTTAATGATCTTGATCCTATACACAATCTTGAAATTGGTGAATTTGACATTAAATTTGGTAAATATTCTAAAAACGGAATTATGTTTTTATCAAAATTAGGAACTGTAATTGATGTAGGACATTCCTCTTCTTTTGTGGATATAGGGAGTCCCACTACTTCTTTTTCCGATGGAATCAATGGTCCTACTACCACTGAAGCAGATGCATCAATGGGTACTATCATTGCATATTCAGATGGAATATGGGATCCATTAGTTCATGATTATTGGCCTGGTAATCTTCTATCAGGACAGTCAATATATAGTTTACCTAGTGAGATAATAGTCCATATACCTCTTACTATGTCATCCAATGAAGGTGTTGCTTTTCTTGCCAATAATGGAGGAAAAGTAACTATGAATGGAGATACTCATGCATACAACTATGGTTCTATTATAGCTTTTGCTAATGGAAAAATAGGGAAAGTATGGGATCCATCAAATTTTGTTTATTCTACTGTAGATGTAAATGGAAATATTACAGCTGTAGATAATTCTAGCAGTACTGTATCCAAAACATATAAAAATATAGGAGCTTTTGCCAATGAATCTGGAAGAGTGAACATTAATGGTATAGCTACAATTAATGGTATAGGTGGATTCGCAACTGGAAAAGATTCTCATATAAAAATGGTTAATACAGGAAATATTATCAATAGTGGAATATACAGTGGAGTAGTTGCTACTGATTATGGAAAAGTAGATTTTGCAGGGACAATCAATCATGGAATATCAGGAGCTCCTGGTAATTATACTGATACTGTAGCCTTTTATGCCGATGAAAATAGTAAGATCAATTTTGATAACACTGTTGCAATCAATATGTATAAAGGATTATTGATTAGTGGTAATAAAAATGATTATTCTGATAATACTAGCACACCAGGAGAAATTGTTGCTGCAAGATATAATAATATGCAAAATGTAAGTGTAAACATAAAAGCTGATGGAGTAAATATTGGAATCTTTGATGGTGGCACTCTATCATATGGAAATGAAAGTTCTTATCTTTCTAGTCTTGGTAGTTATGCTAAATTAAACAGTCTTACTAAAGATTCAGGAGTTATAAACTATGAAAGCTATTTAATCAATGGAAGTTTAAATGTAACAGCTCCAACAATTTCTTTGGATACTGCAACTTTTAATGATGCCTTCAAAAATATTGTGATGCAAAATCAATTGGTTACTTTTAGTAATGGCACAACTGTTACATCTACAACAGGAAATGGATTAGTAATGGGTTCTAACTCTACTGCAACATCTAATAATACCTCAGGATATATAAATAATGGAACTATAAGTATATCAGGCGGAACTAATCCAATAGGAACTTATACAAGTTTTGGAACAATAACTAATAATGGACAAATAACAGTAAAAGATGGAGTTGCAATGACTGGTGTTAATGGCAGCAGTCTAATAAACACTAATAATATCAATATTACTTCTTCTACTGGAACTAGTACAGGAATGGGAATTGTTGGTCTATCAAGGCGAACTACCTCTCTGGGGACTCCAGACACTCCAGAAAATTATGGAGTAGATACAGGTCTAATGACATCCGCTACTAAGTCAATAGATATATCTAATTCTGGGAATATCTCTGCCACAGGTGCTAATGTCATTGGAATATATGCAGAAAATAATACAGATGTAATCAAGACAAATACAGTGGTTTCTAATACAGGAAAGATAACTTTAGGAGATAATAGTACAGGAATAATGGTTACTAATACTAAGGGAAACGATACTTCCAAAGGAGTCATGTTAACTCTTTCAGGAAGTGGGTCTTCTGATATCAAAGTAGGAAATGAGAGTATTGGAATTTATAGTAAAAATTCTGAAGTTATTTTTAATTCTGATTATGGTATTGAAATAAAAGAAGGTAGTGTTGGAGTATACACAATAGGAAACTATGTATCTCTTCCATCTCCTGCTACAAAGGATTCATATATATATATGGCTCCTTCTGATAAATTGACTCTTACTTATTCAGGATCTACATCAGGAAACGCTACTGGAATATATTATGACAATGATTTAGGTCAAACTATAATCACTCCTATAAATGTTCATCTTAATGTTGCTACAGCAAATCATACTGGAATAATAGCAGGTATTGTTGCAAAAGACAATATTCCTGGTGGAACAGGAAGTATTATTAACAGTGGAAACATAACAACTGATACAGGTGGAGTGTATGGAATAGTTGCTGGTGATGTAGATGTCTTTAACAGTGGTTCTATTGATGTTGGAGTTCTAGGTGGAAAAGGAGGAACAGGAATATTCAGTACCAGAGCTGGAGTTAGTACTGATGGTTCTCTTATCGCAGTAAATGGTAATAATGCCATAGGAATATATGCAGTTAATGAAGATAATACAACACCTGTTTTACCATCCTTGATTTCTGATAGAGTTATTTCTGTGACTGGTACTGGAACAATGAATATC
Source organism: Fusobacterium sp. (assembly GCF_032477075.1). Classification (NCBI taxonomy): domain Bacteria; kingdom Fusobacteriati; phylum Fusobacteriota; class Fusobacteriia; order Fusobacteriales; family Fusobacteriaceae; genus Fusobacterium; species Fusobacterium sp. The sequence continues at coordinate 119,808 of NZ_JAWDXO010000002.1, forward strand.
AATGACAAAAATTCTGTTGGAGTGTATGTGAAAGATAATGGGAGTGGATTTTTAACATTAAATAACTCCACAAATTTAATTCTTAATAGTAGCATCATTAATGCTACAGATAGAGTTATTGGTCTGGTTTTAGAAAACTCTCAAGGAAATAGCAATAACAATCAAAATACAGGAAATATAAAAGTAAACAACTATAATGTAGGAATATACTTAAATGATTCTAATATCATCAATAATAGTACATTTGATCTTACTAATAGTTTATCTGGAATAGGTATCTTTGCAACAAATGCAATAAGCAATAGAAAAATAGAACTGCAAGGAAGTACCTTTAATATCACTACTTCTGGAACACTTAACAGTGATATTCCTATTGGTGTATATGTAAGTGGAAATAATTATAATATCAATGGAGGAACTGGAACAATCTACAATGTTGGTCCGAATGGAATAGGAAACTTTTTAAATGGAGATTCTAGCAGTAAAACTGTTGGGGATTTTACTTACTCTTTATCTTCTGACACAAATAATGTAGCCATAGGAGCATACTATCTCAATGGAACCTTTGGTGATAGCGGAACTGTAACTTTAAACAGTACTGGAACCCTTGGAGATAGTCCTATTGGATTATTTTATGGAGCTAATTCCACTCAAAATAAGTCAGATATAATTGTAAACGGTTCCAACGAATTGATTGGAATTTATGGTAAAGAACTAAATTTTTCTAACTTAGGAGATATTAATTTAAATACTAAAAGTATTGGTTCATATTTTATAGGAAGTGATATTACAAATAGTGGTAACATAACACTGGGAAATGGAATATCAAATGGATATGGATTGTATCTTTCAGGGAGAAAAACTACAGGTGGTTCTTTAAATACAGGGCAAATTGATGTAAATGGAACTTCTTCTATAGGTATAGTAGCCACTTCAGATGGTACTAATGGTGCTATAATAAAAAATACTGATGTTATTAATATAATGGCAGGAAGTACTAATTCTATAGGTGTCTATACTGAATTAAATTCAATCTTTACTAATGATGGTATAATAAATGGACTTTCATCTTCATCCATAGGAATATTTGCAAATGGTAATACAGTTGCTGAGAATACTGGGACTATAACTACTAATAATTTAGGAATCTATGGATCAGGAGATGGAATTAATGGAGCTACTGTAAATAATAGTGGAGATATTTATGTCAATACAGCAGGAAAAGTAGGAATATTTGTGGAAAAAAATGGAACTACAGCCAATTTAACAGGTGGTACTATAAATGCTCTATCCACAGTAGGAAATACAATTGGTGTTCATGCTGAAGATACTGGTGTCATTAATCTATCTGGAAGTAATATTAACCTTCTAGGAAATAATTCTGTAGGTCTTTCCTTAGCACAGAATTCCAAACTTAAGCTTACTAATGGAAATATTTCAATAGGAAATAGCGGTACAGGAATCTATAGTAAGGACAGCACTATTGATATGATAGGATATTCAGGAACTATCACATTGGGAAATGAGGGAATAGGATTATATCTTGACAATTCCACATTAAATGCAACAGCTAACCAAAATTTGAATATAAGTTACAATGGAGCAGACAAAGGAATTGGAATTTATTATAATAATAACTCTAGTCCAGTTACAAATAATGTAGTTATAAACCATAATGGAAGCAATCTCGTTAACATCCTAAGTGATGGAATTGCTCTCACAAATGTTGCTAATCAAGTTGTTAAAAATGGTGGAGTTGGAATATATGCTGATAATAATTCTTTTATAAATAATCAAGGAAATATATCTTTACTTGGAAATAATTCTGTAGGAATTTTCTTAGATAATAATTCCGTATTGACTAATTTTGGAACTATTACAGGAACAAGTCCTCTATCTGGTACAAGTAAAGTAGGAGTATATGTTGAAAATGGTGATATCATGGGAAGCACTACATATAATTTTGACATATCTGGTGGAATAGGTATATATTTAGCTAATAATACTATTTCTTATACAGGTTTAATTAATGTTAGTGGAGCTTCTCCTAATAGCAGTGATCGAACAATAGGAATGTATATTGCTGATAGTGTTCCAGCTAGCAATCTTTCTACTAACATAAAATTAACTGGAAGTGATGGTATTGGATTATATCTTGCATCAGATACATCTGGCTTATCAGGAGCAGATATAACCTATAATGGACAGTTAGATATTTTATCAATGAGTAATGCTAACAGAGGAATTGGAGTTTACTTGGATACTAACACAACATTTACACTAGGAACTCTAGGAAAAGTTGATATATCTGGAAATAATAACATTGGATTCTATGTAAGTAATGGGGCAACATTAAATGTATCAAATGGTACTGTTAATAATACTGTAGATGGTATATTTGCCTATTTAGATAATGGAAATTTAGTTTTCTCTTCCAGTGGTTCTACTTTAAATATCGATTATGCAAATGTAATTGTAAATGGAACATCAGCAACAACTATCAACAATACTGCTATTAAAGTAGGAAATGGTGGATTACAGGGTGCTGGAGGTGCTACTATAACCAATAATAGCTCTGGGACAATACTAGGAACTACTATTAATGCTAAAGGCCTTGTAGGAACAGGTCTAGGAACTACTATTACTAACAGTGGAAGTATAAGCCTATTAGGAAATGGTTCTGTAGCTATGTATACTGAAGATGGAGCTTTTGGAGTATCAAATGGGAATGTAGTAGTAGGAGATAAATCTGTTGCTTATTACTCAGGTAAAAATAGTATTTCCAAAGGAAAATTAGAAATAAATGGAACTACTACTATTGGGCAAAATTCTTCTCTTTTATATGCAAATGGTGGAGATATTGATTATAAAGCAGGAGACATAACTGTTGGTAATCTAATGACAGCACTTAATCTAGAAGATTCGAACTCTATTGTGAACTTCCATAATAATAAAATAATAGCTGATTCTGGCAGTGTAGGTATTTATGTTTCAGGAACAGGAAATTATGATACTGGTATTATTAACTTAGACAAAATTATAGTAAACAATGATGCCGTTGGAATTTACTTAGACAGTACTACAATCAACTTCAATGATAACCAATCTATAGTATTGCAAGGAGACAACGCAATTGGAATTTTTGCCAATAAACAAGGCAACTTAAATTATATAGGAAATCTTATAGGAACTGGTAAAAATGTCAAAGGTATAGTGTCAAAAAGTACAGGAGCAACAGTTAAAAATAGTGGTTTTATCAATCTTACTGGAAATTCTGGAATTGGTATTTTTTCTGAAAATGCAACTTCAGCAGAAAATAATGGAACTATAACTTTAGCAAAAGGAACATCTACAGAATCTACAGTGGGAATATACAGCAAAAATTCTATCAATACTTCTAATACTGGAACTATAAATATTGCTTCAAACTCAGCAGGAATATATGGTGAAAATACAGTTATAACTAACAGTGGGAATATTAACAACAGTGTGGGATACTCTTCAGGAATATATGGACAAAGCTCAGCTGTAGTTAATAATGGTAATATTACACTTGGTGAAATGTCTAATGGAATATTTATAGAAAATGGAAATATAAATAACAATGGAAATATTACTGTAGGGGATGGAAAGAAAATACCTAAACCTGGTACTAATCCACTGGAATATTCTATTGCTTCCAGTGTGGGAATTTATGGTGGAGGCACTACTGATGTTTACCACAATAATGGAGCTGCAATAACTACTGGTAAATATGGAATAGGTTTAGCAGTAGAAAATGGAAACATAGAAGCAAGAAGTGGTTCTATATTCAATCTTGGAGAAGAATCTATTTATATGTATACTAATAATGGTACTGGAGTAAATTATACTAATTTAGCATTAAGTGCTTATAGTATTGGAATGTATACTAATAATGGTACTTTAGTTAATGAATCTGTCATTGATGTAGGAAAATCTAGTGTTGTTACAGGCAACATAAAAATATCAATAGGAATGGCTACTGGAACTAAAACAATTGATCCATTAACTGGAATTGTAACAACTATAGGTGGAGGAACAATTATTAATAATGGAACAATAAATGTTTCTGAAAATAATAGTGTTGGAATGATAGCTAACAATCCTACTGGAGTCGCAATCAATAATGGAACAATAATAGTTTCTGGAAATTCAGCTTATGGTATGGAGGGTAGTGAAAAATCTACTCTTGTCAACAAAGGGATGATAACTGTTACAGGTAACAGAGCCAGAGGAATAGCAGCAACTACAGGAGCAGTTATAATCAATGATACTATTGGTGTTATAGAAGTAAAAGGAAATAGTTCAGAAGGTATCTATATTGACAGAAAAGCAGAATTATATAATTATGGTAATATAATTGTAGATGGAACTGGGAATTTAGGAATATATGTGGGAGAAGATGGAATAATTTCCAATGAAGGTACAATTACTCTTCTAAATGGTGGTTCTGACACTTTAAAAGGAGGGGGAACTCTTGTTAATGTAGGAACTATCACTATAGATAGTAATGGACCTACTGTTACTATGGATGGAGTTACTATAAACAATGGAGGAACAATAACTGTAAATGGTCCATTAGATTTTGGAACAGTAGCCATAGGCAGTGCAAGTGATGGTTATATTGGAACTATCAATGCTGAATCTTTTGAAAATGGAGAATTAATTGTGTTGCCAACATTGACTCAAGGAAATAATGATACTGTAAAGGTAGTACAATACCTCAATGGTGCAATAAATGTTCCTAATGATGGTTCTCTTTCTATTATCTCTCAATCTGTTACTTGGTTAGCAGATCTGCAAGTAGATCCAGACAATCCTAATACTTATAGAATTGTTATGGTAAAAATTCCTTATACCTCTCTTTTTAAAGGAACAGAAGCTTTAGAATTAGGTAAGGGATTAGATGAAATATATGAAGGAGCTAAAGGAAAAGAACTTGCTATGTTTGATGCTATTGACAGTATTTCTAATAAGGATGAATTAGGTTCTGTGATGGATAATCAAATAAGAGGAAACATTTATGCTAATATTCAGGAAAGAATATTAGAGATAAATGATACTTTTGACAATGCATATGATAAATTAAGACATGATAAACTATACACTAAAGAAAGTCTAAAAATAGGATCTATCATATCTGGTGGAAAAGTAAATTACAGCAACCCATCAATATCAGATTACAAGCATAAAACATTAGGTGTCATGGCAGTAAAAGAATATGATATGATGAAAACTGGAAGAAAGCACAACTGGAGCTTCGGTTTTGCCCAAACTAAATTTGACCTTGATAATGACTCTAAAGAGACTGCTTATTCTATTAATTTAGGGTTGGGATATGAAGACTATTTAGGAGATGGAACAGATTTCAAATGGTTATCAAGAGCAGAAATTAGTATTAATCACCATGATGTAGATAGAAAAATCCACCTTAGTAATGGTACTTATACAAATAATGGTAAATATTGGTCTGGAAAAGGAATGTGGACAAACCAATTGAGATATGAAATTTTATCTGAGTCAAATAAAATAAAAGCTGGAATATTTGGTTCAATGAAACTAGGCTATGGAATGTCTCAAGACTTTAAAGAAACTGGAGATGGACTACATTTGAGTATAAAATCTCAAGATATGTATTTTGTAAGACCAGGGATAGGAGGAGATTTAGCTTTCACTAAGTATACAGACAAAGGAAAATTTGTATTCACAGCAAAAGCCAGTTATGAATATGAACTTGGAAAAGAATACGATGGTGCTAATCAAGCTAAGATCAAAAACACATCTTCTGGATATTATAGCTTAGAAAAACCTAAAGACATGAAAGGAACAATGAAAATAGGTGGAGAGTTAAAATATGTACATAGATATGGCCATAGTGTAGGAGTAGAAGTAATCAGAAAAGAAGGAAATACTGATAGTACAAGAGTTGGAGTGAATTTTTTATATAGATTCAATTAAGAAAAGTTTCTAAAAATTAGCAAAATAAAAACATAGATTAGTAATATCAAAAATACTCGAAAAAAAAATGAAACAAAATTTAATTATGAGTTTTAATTACTAATTATATAGATATTAGGCTGCCTTTTTATTAGGGCAGCTTAATTTTATTTACAAAAAATTATTATTGTATTCTCTATTTGAAAAAATATACAAAGATATGATAAAATATTTATAAAATAAAGGGCCTATAAGAATTTTAGTAATAAAATATTTTTAAAATCTATAATTTGGTAAATATTCTATGTAATATTATTATCTTTAAACTTCAAGGAAGAAAAATAGCACTATTTGATTTTATTTAGAAAATTTATAACTGTAGTTTTTATAGAAGCTTATTTTAAATAAACAAATGAAAAGGAGAATATTATATGAGTCCATTACAAAAAGAAATAGCAATAAGTTCTTATTTTAATATGTGGATAGAGAGAGATTTTTTATTATTGAGTAAACTTTTTGCTTCAAATATTTACTATAGTGAATGTTATGGCCCAGAATATCATGGATTAGCTGAAATTTATCTATGGATTAATGCTATGCTACAAAAACAAGTAGTATTGGAATGGAGAATCAAAAGATTTATTCATTCAGAATCTACTATTGTAGTTGAATGGTTTTTCAAAGAAGAACAAAATAATTTTCAACATGAATTTGATGGTGTGTCAATTATTGAGTTTTCTAACGACAGTAAAATAATATCAATTAAAGAGTTTAAATCAAAATCTGAACATATAACCCCATATCATTGATTTTTTCATAATTGGTCTCTTTATAATAATATAATATTGCTATGCTCTATAAAAAACCTATGATTAATCTTTGCTTTATTAAAAGTTTAAAAAAATATCTTAAAATAAAAAAATAACCATTAATTTTTTATTTTTAATGGCTATTTGCTTTCAATCTGAGAGAAGAGATAATAAAAATAACTTTCCTCTTAATTTATTAAAATATATCTTTATTTTTGCAGCTGTCTATCATTTCATCTATATCTTCTTTTTCAATAGAAATTATATCTATTTCAGAATTTTTTTGTTTTTTAACTATAAACTTGTCATAGAGAAACAAACACACAAAAGATACTCCTAATGCTATAAAACTTGAAGCAATACTCTGGTTTTCAGAAAATCCCAGTTTACTTGCTATAAAATAACCTAATATCATTGCTACAGCAGGAAATACATATGCAATAGAAGCTGCTTTTATAATTTTTCCAGCTGATATTTCAAATGTAACTGTATCTCCTATATCAGCTTTTCTATCTGTTGTAAATTCAAAGTCTTTTCCATATTTTGTGTCTCCACTACACCCACTGCAATGTGAACATGCTGTATCTTTATATAATTTTACTACTATTTTATCTCCATTTATCTCTTTGATTATACCTTTATTTAACATATTTACCACCTTTCAATTTCATCTTTCTCTATTGTAAATTATAGCACAAAAAAAAACTTTAAAAAAGCCAAAGGTATATTTCTTGAAAACTATTTTTCTCTATGATACAATATAGAATAGTTTAATAGTAAGTTTAGAATGAGGGATGATATGAAAAGAATATTGAAATTTTTACACTTGAAATATTTATATCTTTACTTTATTATTTATTTCATATCAAGTTATTTCTTTAATGGTAAATTAAAAAGTACTGGAATATATTTAATTTTAGGAAATTATCTTGGTATTATAATTTTTCCAGTTTTATTTATGCTAATACTTTCACCACTTTTTTTCTTTATCAAAGATAGAAAGAAAAAAATGATATTTAATGTAAAATTACATGCCTTTTTCATTTTGTTAATAAGCTGTCTTTATCTTTTCATAACATATAAATTAGAACTTCCTTTTACTAAGGAATTAGCAGATGACAATATCATAGAAAAATTTCTCAATCTTTCTATATATAAATATAAAATAGGATTTATAGCAGCTTATTTATTCTATCTTATTTTAAAAAATATTATGTTTTGCTATATTTATTCTGGACTTGGTTTTTTAATATTTTGTACTTTTTTTCTTATAACTGCAAAATTCATTAAAACAACAATATGCAGAATTTATCATGAACATAAAGAAAAGAAAAGAATACAAAAAGAAGAGCAATTGTTAAGAGAGCAGATAGCAATAAAAGAAGCTTTGGAAAAGAGAGAAGCTGATAAAAAATTAAAAATGGAACTAGAAAAAGAAATAAGAATAAAAGAGAGAGTTGAAGAAGTTATTCTAAATAAGGAATTAGTTTTAGAAAGTTACTCTATTGATGAAAATAAGAATAATGATATAATAAATAATATAAAAGAACCTGATATAACAGAAGAAGATGAAGAATTTTTAAAAATAATTGATCCAGATTTTTTTATTAAACTAAAAGAGGAAAAACCTAAAGAAGAAATTTCAGAACAGAAAGAAAAAAAAGAAAATCCTGCTTCTGATATGGCTTATGAAAACACTATAGATTTTCCATTATTCACTATAACAGATTCTTCAGAAAAAGAAAAAACTTTTGAAGAAATAAATGATAATACAGAAAATCTGATAGAAAATAATCTTGAAAAATCAATAAAAAAGTCTAAAAAAGAAAGAGAACTTTTAACAATAAGATCTCCTGGAGGAAAAAAAGATGATTCTAGCTTCTAAGTCTCCAAGAAGAAAAGAAATTCTTGAAGATACTGGATTTAAAATAAAAATTAAGAGTACCCAGATGGAAGAAATAAGTGACAAGATTTCCCTTACAGATAAAATTATGGATATAGCAAGAAAAAAAACTATGATAATTGCAGAGCAATATCCAGATGAATTTGTTGTAGGTGCAGATACCGTAGTTGAACTAGATGGAAAAATAATAGGAAAACCAATTAATAAAAGTGATGCCTTTAATACATTAAAAATGTTATCTGGAAGAAAACATAATGTTATCACAGCATATAGTCTAATTAACTTATCTAAAAAAATAGATATTACAGATTATGATATTACTAAAGTTTCTTTTAGGGAATTATCCGATAATATGATAAAATGGTATATATCTACTAATGAACCCATGGATAAGGCAGGTTCCTATGGTATACAAGGAAAAGGAGCTATATTTGTCAATGGGATAAATGGAGATTTTTTCAATGTAATGGGATTTCCTATTGGTAAATTTGTTGAAAAAATTTCTCTTTTAGGTATAGAACTAAAAGATATAGAAAACATATAATAAAAAACATAAATATATTTAGAGGTGAAGAATGAAAAGATATTTTAACAAATTTTTAGGTTTTTTTTCTGAAGATTTAGGAATTGACTTAGGAACATCTAATACATTAATATGTGTAAAAGATAAGGGGATTATTTTAAATGAACCCTCTGTAGTTGCTATAAATACAAGAACAAAAGATATATTTGAAGTTGGTGAAAGAGCCAAACTTATGATAGGTAGAACTCCAAACAATCTTGATACAATAAGACCTTTAAAAAATGGGGTTATTGCTGATTATGAAATAACAGAAAAAATGCTTAGTTCTTTTTATAAAAGAGTAAGTCACAATAGATTTTTTTCAAGTCCAAGAGTTATTATTTGTGTTCCTGCTGGAGTTACTCAGGTTGAAAAAAGGGCTGTTATAGAAGTAACTAGAGAAGCTGGTGCTAGAGAAGCATACCTTGTTGAAGAGCCTATGGCTGCTGCAATTGGTATAGGATTAAATATTTTTGAACCTGAAGGAAATATGATTGTGGACATTGGTGGAGGTACATCTGAATTAGCTGTTATCTCTTTAGGAGGAATTGTAAAAACATCATCTTTCAGAGTAGCAGGGGATAGATTTGATACTACAATAATAGATTATATTAGACAAAAACATAATCTTTTGATAGGAGAAAAAACTGCTGAAGATATCAAAAAACAGATAGGTGCTGTAGTTGAGCTTGAAGAGGATATTTCAATTGATATAAGTGGTAGAAATGCTCTTAATGGACTTCCTAAAGATATAAAAATATATTCTTCTGAAATAGTGGAAGCTTTAAGTGAATTATTACAGCAAATAATAGAAGAAATAAAAGTTATTCTTGAAAAAACACCTCCTGAATTATCTTCAGATATAAAAAGAAGAGGAATATATATCACTGGTGGTGGAGCACTTCTTAGAGGCATAGATAAAAAGATTTCTGAAAGTCTTAATTTGAATGTAACTATTTCTGAAGATCCATTAAATGCTGTTATAAATGGTATTCAAATTCTTTTAAAGAATTTCCACATTTATAATAAAGTTTTAATTTCTCCAGAAACTGACTATTGATTTTAGAGAAAGAAGGGGTTATATGAAAAGATTTATTTTAATTTTTCTTATGATACATACCTTTTCATATAGTAACTATCTCATTAGTAATAGTGAGATAGTTCTTTTTTATGATAAAAATTTTAATAGTGTCCACTTCATAAAAGGAGATATTTTTAACCCTATAGATATTTCTAAAATTGAAGGAAAGATAATTATTGATGGAAATGAAATAATATCTGTCAATCGTTTTTTTAATAGAATCGAAATGGTTCCTGGAACTAATATTTTAAAACTTTACTATTCTATTAATGGACAGGATATAGATGTAACTATCATTCCATCTATGTTGGAAAGGGAAAAACTGTATCTAGTAGTTGACTTGAAAAATTTAAAAACTGATAAAAAAATAGGTTTTGCATTCCATATATTTCCTCAACAGGATAATGGAAATACTGAATTTATAAGAAATTCAAATTCCTATGTTTATGGAAAACATATATTTTTCAAATCTGAAAATTATGGTGGTGAAGTATTCATTGGAAGAGATGATGTAATTGAAAATTTTGTTTTGGAACAGGTTACAACTAAAACTAAAAAATATCAAGATGATAACTTATACTATCTCATAAATAATGTAAATAAAGATGAACCTATCCTTTTTACATTTAAGTTTTTTGAAAATTTTAAAAATAACAATCTCATAAAAAGTAATGATGTTATAGCTGCTGAATTTAATTATTGGCTTGGACTTAAATCAGAACAAAAAGTTTTTAAGAATCAGAAAAGTGTAAATATCCAATTAAGAATGTTAGATACTATAACTTCAAGGGCCGTCATTCCTGATTCCATTTCTTATAATAATAGCAAAGAAAATCTTACTAATAAAATAAAACTTTATTATATATCCAGCTTATTTAAAAATGATTTTGATGAGAGAAAAATGTTTGTTGATATTAATATAAGAAAGACAGAAACTGAAAGTGCTGTTTATTATACTTATCTTTTTAAATATTTAAAAGATAATAATAAAATATTTGACAGTAATTTCTTTAATTGGAAAATCAAACCTGAAGTTCTTTCTATGGTTGATTCTATTGAAGATAATGGAGAAATATTTGATGGGAGGGATAATATTTATAATTATTATATGCAATATAAGCTTTTAGAAATAATATCACAATTAAATGAATTTAGTGAAGATATAAAATGGATTGAAGAAAGAAAAAATCTTCTTCATCAGTTTATAATAAAAAACTATACTTTTGAAAGTGGAATAAAAACTAGAAGAGCAGATGATAAAAGTAATTATAAAAATATAGCTTATTTGGATATACTTCCAAAAGATAATCAAAAAAAGATACTACTATCTGATTATAAAAAATATTATAGTGAAAAATTAGGTGTTCTGATTAATAAAAATAAGGATATTATAGATATGGAATATAACTTGAACTTTATCATAAAATTATATGAAAATGGATTTAAAGAAATGGCTGATAATCTTCTTTTTAATCTTGAAGCTATAATAGAAAGAAATAATTCATATATAATTCCTAAAATCTATTTAAATAAAAATAATTCTGCTGGAATATATGGAGAACTTCTTTATCTTTATTTGACAGCTGTCCAATATAGGGAGAATAACAATAATGAGCATACAAAATAAAATAGAAGCTATTCTTCTCTTGGGAGGAGATGAAGTAAAAATAAAAGATCTTTGCAATTTTTTTTCTCTTTCTATTGAAGAAATCATGGAAATATTGAGTAATTTAAAATCAGAGCGAAAAAATAGTGGTATCAACATTGAATTCAGTGGTGAATTTGTATATTTAGTAACTAATCCTCTATATGGTGAATTTATCAATCAATATTTTGAACATGAAGCAAAACCTAAAAAACTTTCAGGTGCTGCTCTTGAAACTCTTTCTATAATAGCCTATAGACAACCTATTACTAAAAGTGAGGTAGAATCTATAAGAGGAGTTTCAGTAGACAGAATAGTTCAAAATCTTGAAGAAAAAAAATTTGTTCGAGTATGTGGGAAGAAAGAGGGTATTGGAAGAGCTAATTTATATGAAATAACTGATAAATTTTTAGGGTATATTGGAATAAGTTCCATAGATGAACTTCCTAATTACCTAGAAGTAAAAGGGAGACCAGAAGATGGAGGAAATGAGAATAAATAAATATCTAGCTTCTCTTGGAATTGCTTCAAGAAGAGAAGTAGATAAAATGATAGAAGAGGGAGCTGTAAAAGTAAATGGAGAAAAGGCTGCCCCTGGCATTAAAGTCAGTGACAAAGATGAAATTTATATAAGAGGAAAAAAAATAGAGAAATATACTGAGAAAAAAGTTTATTATATTCTTAACAAACCTCTGGAAGTACTAAGTTCATCAAAAGATGACAGAGGAAGAAAAACTGTAGTTGATCTCATCAACTGTAAAGAAAGAATATTTCCTATTGGAAGATTAGACTATCATACTTCAGGTCTCATTTTACTTACTAATGATGGTGAACTTTTTAATAGAATAATTCATCCAAAAGCAGAAATATTTAAAGAGTATTATGCTAAAGTTTTTAGAGAAATAAAAGAAAATAATGTTGAACTTCTTAGAAATGGAATTGAGCTGGATGATGGAATCACTCTTCCTGCAAATGTTAGAATATTAAGAAGAGAAAAAGGAAAAACTGAACTTTTAATTGCTATAAGAGAAGGAAGAAATCGGCAGGTAAGAAGAATGCTGGACAAAATAAATCATCCTGTAATAACTCTAAGAAGAGAAAAAATAGGAAATCTTTCTCTTGGTAATTTAAAATTAGGAGAATATAGAAAACTTACAAAAGAAGAAATAAATTATTTATATTCATTATAAAATTAAAATTTTGAGGAGGAAAATATGGCTTTGACTAGAGAAGAAGTTTTAAATGTAGCTAAACTTGCTAGACTTAAATTCGCCCCTGAAGAAATAGAAAAATTTCAGATAGAGCTGAATGACATACTAGGATATATTGACATGCTGGATGAAATAAATACTGATGAGGTAAAACCTCTTATACAGGTCAACAACACAGTTAATAATTTAAGAGAAGATAAAGTAAGAGAGTCATTATCAGTGGAAAAAGCTCTTTCTAATGCTCCTGATTCTGGAGATGGAGCTGTAATAGTTCCCAAAGTTGTTGGTGAATAATAAAATATGAGGAGGATTTTCTAAATGGAAAATTTTTATAAGTTATCTGCTGTTGAGATAAAAGAAAAAATTTCAAAAGGTGATATAAAATCTGAAAATATTGTAAAAGAAATATTTGAAAGAATAGAAAAAATTGATGGAAATATAGGAAGTTTTATTTATCTTAGAAAAGAAAAAGCTTTAGAAGAAGCAAGAAGAGTTGATGAAAAAGTAAAAAATGGTGAAAAACTCGGTATTTTAGGTGGAATTCCTGTTTCTATAAAAGATAATATGGTTTCTGAAGGAGATATAAGCACTTCTTGTTCTAAAATACTTGAAGGATATACTGGAATATATAATGCTACTGCTGTAAAAAAACTAAAAGAAGCAGATGCTATTATTATTGGTGTAACTAATATGGATGAATTTGCCATGGGAAGCACTACAAAAACTTCTTGTTATAAAAAAACAAAAAATCCTTGGAATACTGAGAGAGTTCCTGGTGGAAGCAGTGGAGGTGCTGCTGCTTCAATAGCTGCTCAGGAAGTTTTTATTTCTCTTGGATCAGATACTGGTGGAAGTATCAGACAGCCAGCATCTTTTTGTGGAGTAGTTGGAATGAAACCTACTTATGGAAGAGTTTCAAGATATGGACTTATGGCATTTGCCTCATCTCTGGATCAAATAGGCCCTATAGCTAAAAATGTAGGAGACATAGCTCTTTGTATGAATGCTATTGCTGGTGAAGATGATTATGATGCCACTGTATCTAAAAAAGAAGTCCCTGATTATACAAAATTTCTAGGAAAAGATATCAAAGGAATGAAAATTGGTGTTCCTAAAGAGTATTTTATTGATGGAATAAAAGAAGATGTAAGAAAAGTGGTAGATGAAGCTCTTGAAAAATTTAAAAAACTTGGTGCTGAAATAATTGAAATATCTCTTCCTCACACTAAATATGCTGTTCCTACTTATTATGTACTTGCTCCAGCTGAAGCAAGTTCAAACCTTGCAAGATTTGATGGAGTGAGATATGGATATAGAAGCAAAGATATTAAAAATATAGATGATCTATACATCAATTCAAGAACAGAAGGTTTTGGAGATGAAGTTAAAAGAAGAATAATGATTGGAACTTATGTGTTAAGTGCTGGTTTCTATGATGCTTACTTCAAAAAAGCTCAAAAAGTAAGAAAGTTAATTAAAGATGACTTTGACAAAGCTTTTGAAAATGTAGATATTATATTTACTCCAGTATCTCCAAGTACAGCTTTTAAATTAGATGATATAAAAACTCCTATTGAATTATATCTTGAAGATATATTCACAATTTCTGCTAACTTAGCAGGTATCCCTGGTATTTCCATACCAGCTGGACTTGCTGATGGACTGCCTGTTGGTATACAGCTTCTTGGAAAACCTTTCTGTGAGGGAGAACTTATACAAGCTGGAGATGCATTTGAAAAAATTAGAGGAGAATGGAAACTTCCTGTGATAGACTAGGAAGATTCTATTTAGAAGGAGAGATAAATATGTTGAGAGAATGGGAATCAGTAATAGGATTGGAGGTTCACCTTCAATTAAAAACTGGAACAAAAGTCTGGTGTGGTTGTAGTGCTGACTATGACAATGCTGACTCTAATACACATACTTGTCCTATCTGTTTAGGACACCCTGGAGCTCTTCCTAAACTTAATAAAAAAGTTGTGGAATATGCTGTAAAAGCTGGACTTGCACTTAACTGCAAAATAAATAATGAGAGTGGCTTTGATAGAAAAAACTATTTTTATCCTGACACTCCTAAAAATTATCAAATAACTCAATTTGATAAATCATATGCTGAAAAAGGTTCATTAGAATTCAAACTTAATTCTGGAAGAATGGTAAAAGTTGGTATTACTAAAATTCAAATAGAAGAAGATGCTGCAAAATCTATCCATGCAGAGCATGAATCTCTTATTAACTTCAATAGAGCTTCTATCCCATTGATAGAAATAATTTCTGATCCTGATATGAGAACTTCAGAAGAAGCTTATGAATATCTTAATACTTTAAAAAGTATTATTAAATATACTGGTATCAGTGATGTATCAATGGAACTTGGTTCTCTAAGATGTGATGCTAATATTTCTGTTATGGAAAAAGGCTCAAAAGTATTTGGAACTAGAGTAGAGGTTAAGAACCTTAACTCATTTAAAGCTGTTGCCAGAGCAATAGATTATGAGATAGGAAGACAAATAGAAACAATTGAAAATGGTGGAAAAATAGATCAGGAAACTAGGTTATGGGATGAAGAGGCTCAAGCTACAAGAATAATGAGAAGTAAGGAAGAGGCGATGGACTATAGATATTTTCCAGAACCTGATCTTTTAAAACTTGTGATTTCAGATAAAGAAATAGAAAGTATAAGAGAAATAATGCCAGAATCTAAAGCAGATAAATTAATAAGATTTATTTCTGTTTATGCTATTCCTGAATATGATGCTAATATTCTTTGTGAAGATATTGAATTAGCTGACTATTTTGAAGCAGCAGCAAAAACTTCAAATAATCCTAAACTAAGTTCTAACTGGATTATGACTGAAGTTATGAGAAATCTAAAAGAAAAAAATACAACAATTGATATGTTTGCTATATCCCCAGAGCATTTGGGAGAGATAATCATCCTTATAGAAAAAAATGTTATATCTACAAAAATAGCTAAGGAACTTTTTGAAATAAAGCTTACTGATAATAGGGCTCCTGAAATCATAGTAAAAGAAAAAGGAATGGTTCAAGTAGCTGACACTGGTGCTATTGAAGCTATGATAGATGAAGTTATCAATGCTAATCCTAAAATGGTGGAAGATTATAAAAATTCTGATGAAGGAAGAAAACCAAGAGTTATGAAAGGACTTATTGGTCAAGTGATGAAACTTTCTAAAGGAAAGGCTAATCCTAACATGGTTACAGAATTAATGACCAAAAAACTAAGTTAAATTTAAATAGAGAAAGTGATGAATTAAAAAGCTAAATTAAATTTTAGAATTTTAAAAACTAGAAAGATTTGTATAATTAATAGTAAATCTTTTCATTAGAAAAATTTTAAAATTATATTTCTTCTTATGAATCACTTTCTTTTTTATTTTAAAAAGGATTCTTTTGATTTAATTAGAATAAATATATATGGAAATTAAAAGAGTTTGTTTGTAATTTATTATGGAGGTGTTTTATTATGTCTATTAAAGGAACAGAAACTGAAAAAAATCTATTAAAATCTTTCGCTGGAGAGTCTCAAGCTAGAATGAGATACACTTATTTCGCTGAAAAAGCAAGAGAAGAAGGATATGAACAAATTGCTAATATTTTTATAGAAACTGCTGATAATGAAAAAGAACATGCGAGAAGGTTCTTTAGCTTCCTTGAAGGAGGAGAAAATCTTGAAATACAAGCTGCTTATCCTGCTGGATATGTTGGAACTACTTTAGAAAATTTAAAAATGGCCGCAGCTGGAGAACATGAAGAACATTCAGAACTTTATCCTCAATTTGCAGAAGTCGCTGAAAAAGAGGGATTTAAAGTTATTGCTGGTGTATTCAGACTTATTACTAAAGTTGAAATTGAACATGAAAAAAGATATTTGAAGCTTTTAGAAAATGTAGAAACTGATCACGTATTTAAAAAAGATGGAACTAACAGATGGAAATGTATTTTATGCGGATATGTACATGAAGGCACTGAAGCTCCTGCTAAATGTCCAGTTTGCTTAAATCCAAAAGCATTCTTTGAAATAAAAGAAACTAACTATTAATATTAAAAAGAGAGAATGTCATTAAGTAGAAAGATTTTTTAAAGATTACAACAGTTCCACTGTTGCATCTCAGTAATTATAGCAGCTAAAATTATAGATGCTTAATTACCGGAAAATTTATTCTAACTTTTTAGCCATTCTCTTTTTATTTTATCCTTCCTATACTACTCTTTTACAATTACAACTCTCATCCATTTCTTAGAAAAGAAGAATATTCCTCCCATTAATACCCCAAACATAGAAGCCAGAGGTGCTCCCAATCCAAGTCCATATAGTCCCTTATTCAAAAATATTCCTAAGAAATAACATGCTGGAATCCTTATAAACAATGAGGCTGAAGCACTATTAATGAAAGAAAATTTAGTATGTCCTGCACCTATAAACAATCCATTAAAACAAAATACAAATGGAACAAGAAGATAATCATAACTTATTGCATTCAAATACTTCACTCCATGTCTTATCATTTCCTTATCTTCTCCAAATATGCTTAAACACTCTTCTGGAAAAATTCTCATAATTAAAAATATTACAAAAGAAATGCTGAGAGAAAATATTATTCCAGTTTTTAAAGTCTGTACTGCTCTTCTTATCTGTCTCGCCCCAATATTCTGTGCACTCATAGCTGAAACAGAAGCACTTACAGCAACAGTGGGAAGTATTGCAAAACTATTCAATTTGCTGACTGCACCTACAGCAGCAGAAGCAGATACTCCAAAAGTATTAGCCAATGCTGTTAAAAATAAAAATGAAACACTTACTATAGCATTTTGAGCTGATGAAGGTATTCCTATTTTTAAAAGTAAATCAAATCTGTCTTTATAGAATTTAAATGAACTTAATTTAAAATCAAATATAAATCCATTTTTTTTCAAATAGATTACACATAAAATCATACTTATAGCCTGAGAAACAACAGTTGCTATAGCTGCTCCCCCTGCTCCCATGCCATACTTGGCCACAAGAAGCAAGTCCAGACCAATATTTATTACACAAGCAACAGCAACAAAATATAATGGATTTTTACTATCTCCCATTCCTCTCATAACAGCACTAAGAGCATTATAGCCAAATATAAAAACAGTACCAAGAGTTGTTACAAAAAAATATGCTCTTGTTTCTGAAAAAGCTTCTGCTGGTGTCTGAATCAATCTCAATAATGGATTCATGGTAAATATCATCAAAGCAGTTATAATAACTGCTACTATTAGTAATGTAGTAAATAATGTGCTTATAGTTTCCTTCATAGCTTTTCTATTTCCTATTCCCAAATATTGAGCTACAAGAACTGTTCCTCCCACAGTAAATCCCATTACCATATTAGTTATTACAAACTGTACCTGTGAACCATTAGCAACTCCTGACATACTTGTAGTAGAGGCATATCTTCCTACTATTACCATATCTGCAACACTGTACAGTGTCTGTATCAAATTAGATATAAGAAATGGTATAGAAAATTTTATTAATTGTTTTACAACATTTCCCTTTGAAAGGTCATTTTCAAATTTATTCATTTACTCTCCCCTTAATATAATTTATCATATCCTTTCTATTTTACACTACTTTTTCTAGAAATAAAAGTATTTATTCTACATTAAATCAATAAAAAAGAAAGATCTATGAACAAAATATAAATTACAAACTTTTTTATAAGAAGTTTGTAATTTAATTCAGCTGTTAATCATTCTCTTCTATATTATTTTATTAAAATTCAGTTAATTTTTAAAGCTATGTATAGGAGCAGGAATTCTTCCTCCTCTTTTGATAAAATTTTCACAACTGAATTTATTTACAGCCATAATAGGAGCATACCCCAATAACCCTCCAAATTCTACCATATCTCCTACTTCCTTTCCTATTACTGGAATAAGTCTTGCTGCAGTAGTCTTATTATTTATCATTCCTATAGCTGCTTCATCAGCTATGATTCCAGAAATAGTTGCTGCTGTAGTACTTCCTGGAATAGCTACCATATCTAGACCAACAGAACATACACAAGTCATCGCTTCTAATTTTTCAAGAGTTAAAGCTCCAACTTTTGCAGCTTCTATCATTGCATGATCTTCACTTACAGGAATGAAAGCTCCACTTAAGCCTCCAACATATGAAGAGGCCATTACTCCACCTTTTTTCACATTATCATTTAAGATAGCAAGTGCTGCTGTAGTTCCTGGAGCCCCTGCATGTTCAAGCCCCATCTCTTGAAATATTTCAGCAATACTGTCTCCAACAGCTGGAGTAGGAGCCAGTGAAAGATCTATTATTCCAAAAGGAACATTTAATCTTTTTGATGCTTCTTGAGCAACTATCTGTCCTACTCTTGTTATCTTGAATGCAGTTTTCTTTACTACTTCACAAAGTGTTTCAAAATCAGCATCTCTTACTTCCATCAGTGCCCTTTTCACAACTCCTGGTCCACTTACTCCTACATTAATAACACAGTCAGCTTCTCCAACTCCATGAAATGCTCCTGCCATAAATGGATTATCTTCCACGGCATTACAGAAAACAACTAGTTTAGCACATCCTATACTATCTCTGTCCTTCGTAAGCTCAGCAGTTTCTATTATTATCTCTCCCATTTTTTTTACAGCATTCATATTTAATCCATTTCTTGAAGTCCCTATGTTTACAGATGAACATACTCTTTCTGTAACAGCTAAAGCTTCTGGAATAGAATCTATAAGAATTCTATCTGAAGGTGTGCATCCTTTTTGTACAAGAGCAGAAAATCCTCCTATAAAATTTACTCCACATTCTTGTGCTGCTTTATCAAGAGTTTTGGCAATACTTACATATGAATCAGTTTTACATCCTGCTGCTGCAATAGCAATAGGTGTAACTGATATTCTTTTATTAACTACTGGCACCCCAAATTGTTTTGCAATTTCATCTCCAACTTTTACCAAATCTTTTGCATAAGTAGTTATTTTTTTATATATATTTTCATTAAATTTATTAATATCTGGGTCAGCACAGTCTATAAGACTGATACCCATAGTGATAGTACGGACATCTAGATTAGCTTCTGCTATCATCCTGTTTGTTTCCTGTATTTCTACTCTGGAAATCATGACACTCCTCCTTTATATTTTCAGCTCATTGATTAAATACGATGCATACAATTGAAGATATCTTCATGCTGCATTGAAATTATAACTCCCAGCACTTTTCCTATTTGTCTAAGTTCTTCCCCAATAACTTCCATAGGCTTTGATGGAGCAGTGATATCCACTATCATCATCATATTGAAATAACCATCAACTATTGTTTGTGAAATATCAAGGATATTTACATTGGCATCTGATAAGTATGTACATACTTTAGCTATGATACCAACTTTGTCTGTTCCTAAGACAGTAATAATACACTTCATTTTTTACCTCCTGAATTTTTTATTTATATAAATTTTTAATAATACAAAATAATACTAAAATATTTTATAATTATACCAAAAAATCTATCTTTTTACAATGATAAAAGAAAATTTTATTTGTTTATATCTTCATTTTAAAAAATATTTTTTAAATCGAATTATTCATATTTTTTGTATATACCCAATTCACGTTTTTTTTCTGAAACTTTTGCTAAAAGAGTTCCTTCTATCACATTTTTATATCCTTGTTTCTCAATTATATTTTTTATATAATTTATATGTGGACATCTATCATAATGATGATTATCAGTTACCATACAAGAAGCTAAATGGATAATCACTTCATTTTTTTTAATAATATCTTCTTCTTTTAACTTTCTGGATAAATGCCCCAAAAGACTTGAAACTTCTTTTCCACAACATCCACCACATTCAAACATCATGTATTGTATATTCTGTTCTTTTGAATAAATGCTGAATGCTCTATCTCTTTTATAAAAGGAATCCATACAATAAAATCCACTGCATCTTCTTTTGGCTATTTCACATTGTATTATTACTATTAACTTTATGTTTTCCATTTTTCCTCCTTACATATTTAATTTCTCTATTAGAATAGTAGTCCAGAAAAACTTTTTTGTCAATTTTTTCAATATAACTGTAACACAATTGTCACAATATCTTGGTATATTAATAATATAAAATCTTTCCCCAAGATGTTTTATAATATAGATTTGTAAAAACAGAGTAATTTGAAAAATGAGTTCAAATTACTCTGTTTTTCTTTACTAAAACTAAAAAATATATTAAAATATTAACAATCAGTAACCATTAAAATATTCAGGAGGAAAGAAATGATTAAAACAAACAAAGAATTTTTAGTTATGCAATCAGTAGGAGGAAAGGTGCACAGTCCTACTATAGCTTCTCCTTACAGAATTTCCAGAGATGGAGATCCTATGATTTTACCAGCTACTGGTGGTATTTCTTATAATGTAAAAGTTGGCGATTCATGTATGACATGGGTAGGAGACCATGTTGAACCAGGAGTAAGTGTTAAAAATGATAATATTAATGAAAATAATGCTCTTATGGTTCTTGGATGCATTGGAAATACAGCAAAAGTAATGACAGGAGATGCCAAGGGAGCTACTGGTTTTGTTACTGGTGGTCATGGTGGAATTGAACATACTCTTGTATATTTTGATGAAGAAACTTTAGAAAAATTAAATATTGATGATAAAATACTTGTAAAAGCTTTTGGACAAGGATTAAAAATAGAAGGATTTGATGATGTTGTTTGTATGAACATTGATCCTGCTCTTCTAGAAAAGATGGAAATAAGAATAACAGAAGATGGATGTTTAGAAGTTCCTGTAGCTACTGAAATCCCTCCTTACCTAATGGGATCAGGAGTAGGAAGTGCCACTGCTTTTTCTGGAGACTATGATATCATGACAGGAGATAAGGAAGCAAATGAAAAATATGGTATCAATGAATTAAGATTTGGAGATATAGTTCTTCTTCAAGACTGCAACAACTGTTTTGGAAGAGATTACCTAAAGGGGTCAGTTACTATTGGGGTAGTTGTTCACAGTGATTGCATAAAAGCTGGGCACGGACCTGGAGTTACTGCTATCATGAGCTGTCCTGTTTCAAAAATCAGAGGAAGAAAAGATAAAAATGCTAATATAGCATATTACCTAGGAATTACAAAGTAAATTAAGATCTATCAAAAATTGTAATTAGATTTAATATATCTAAAAATTATAAATGAATTTAAAATATTAAGGTGGATGACAAAAACTCATCCATCTTTTTTTACAAAAAACTTGTTGCATAAATTTAAAAAAGATGTTATATTAATTTTATGTGGTTAAACACATATTTTTTTTTTAAAGGAGGATATATGGAAGACTATAATTTACAAAAATCACTAGGATTTAAGCTGGAACTTGCCTCTCGTCTTACAACTGGAAACTTTAGTAAAAAATTAAAAGAAGATAAATTCCTTATTACTCCTGAACAATGGGGAGTCATTAATTTCTTATTACATGAAGACGGACTTACTCAAAATCAAATATCAAAACTAGTTGGAAAAGATCATACCTGTGTATCAAGACTTATAGAAAATCTTATTAAGAAAAATATTGTAAAAAAAATACCTGATCCAGATGATAAAAGAATCAATCTCATATATCTCACTGAAGAAGGGAAAAAAATACAAAACAATGTTGTTCCCACTGTAAAAGAAAATTTGCACAAAGTTTTTTTTAATGTTACAGATGAAGAGAAAATTATATTTTCAAAAGTATTGGATAAAATAATAAAAAATTTAGAATAATTTTACTCTAAATTTTTTATTTAAATATGTGTTTAAACACATAAAAAACAGGAGGATTTATAATGAAACGAATCAAATGTATAAAATGTCTGCTTTTAATATTGTTCTTCACTTTTACGCTTTCAGCTATGGGAGAAACTCCATCTAATGGACAACAACTAAAAAGAAGTTATCTCATTCTCAATTTGACTGACCTTAATGATTTACCTAAAGCTAACAGATGGTTATTTAAAGATCATGCTTCTGATACATTGAATATTAATGGCCCCATTTTAGCTGGATACTCTACTTATAGAGCACTTCCTTTACCTAAAGGTGCTGATCAGTATGGTGCATATAACTGGAGAATGACTGAACACTATTGGAAAGAAGATCCATTTTCTATGGAAGATGAATTAAATCAGGGAACAGCTATGAGTGAAATATGGGTAGAAGGATATAATGAAATGATTGGAAATCCTATAAATTCTGAAAAAAGAGCTGATTGGGGAGAACAGGAAAATAAAAATGCTCACCCTGCTGCCTTTATTTTTGTGAACAGAAAAATAGACAATGATTTTAAAGGATATGGACTTACAAGTGCTGATGGACCATTTTTTAGATTTGTAACAGCTATCAAATATCCTGATAATGTTTCAGAAAAAGATGGTGAAGAATGGTTTATCAATTCTTTTATCCCTTCTATAATCAAGCAGAATGATCTTTTAAGATGTTTTTCGTATAAAGCTATTTCCCCTAAAACTTCCCCTTTTGTAAGAGTAGTAGAATTCTGGTATAGAGATTCAAAAGCTTGGAAGAAAAACTGGGTAGATAATACTCCAAACATTGAAAAACCAAAATGGGCTGAAAAAAATCAACAGTTCCCTTATTTAAAGCCATATAAAGATATTGTAAGTATATTTTTAGAAGAGCATGCGGAAAGAGATTTTTTGAGAGATGGAACTGAATATCATTTTACAAATTAATTAAAAAATAGAAATAATAGTAATTTAAGGAGGAACAAATGAAAATATTAGGAATATCAGCAGGAACTAGAAATGGAAATAATGACTCTATGTGTAAGGAAGCTTTAATGGGTGCTAAAAAAATGGGAGCTGAAATTGAATTTATCAGACTTCTTGATCTTGAT
Organism: Fusobacterium sp.; assembly: GCF_032477075.1. NCBI lineage: Bacteria > Fusobacteriati > Fusobacteriota > Fusobacteriia > Fusobacteriales > Fusobacteriaceae > Fusobacterium > Fusobacterium sp. Next base: position 143,892 of record NZ_JAWDXO010000002.1, read on the forward strand.
ATAAAATATTGTACTGGATGTATAGCTTGCGTCAAAAGTCTAATGAGTGGTAAAGGTGGACAATGCGTATTAAAAGATGATTTTGAATGGTTGAGAGATAAAATGATGGATGCAGATGGAATTATCTTTTCTGTTCCTATTTTTGAAAAAGGAGCTGCTGCAATTTTCCGTTCACTGACAGATCGCTTTGGACCTAGAATGGATAGAGGAAATAATCTGGCTGCTACTGAGATAGCAAAGCAAACTAATGGAAAAGCTCCTGATCAAAGAGTCTTTAAAGAAAAAGTTATTTCATATATAGGTCTTGGAGGGTCTGACTGGACTACAAGAATACAGTGTGATTTTGAAATGCTTTCTTTAATACCTATGTGGAAAACTATAAATAATGAAGTTTTTTCATGGTCAAAAAATGTAATCATGGAAGATGAAAAAGTGGCTAAAATACATCAAATAGGAATTGATTTAGCTAAAGCTGCTGCTAATATGGAAAATGCTCAATACCTTGGAGATAAAGGAGTATGTCCTCACTGTCACAGCAGAAATTTCTACCTAAATGATGATTCTACTAAAGCTGTCTGCTGTCTATGTGGAATAGTTGGTGAAGTAAAAATAAAAGATGGAAAAGTAAAATTTGAGTTTCCTCATGAACAATTAGAGCATGCACATAATACTATGCCTGGTAAATTTATTCATATGAATGATATTAAAAATAATGAAAGTACATTAATAGAAACTAAAAAAACTGAGGCATATAAAGAACGTTTAAATAAATATAGAGAATTTATTCAACCTTCTTTTCCTAAAATCTAACAAGAAATTTTTTAGAAAATACATTTCATAAAACTAAGACAGCTTTAACTTATATAGATTTAAAATTTAAAATATGGTAAAAGACAAAAGAAGAAGCTGATTAAATTCAGCTTCTTCTTTTATTTTATTTATTGTGGCTTTCCAATATTTTAGCAAAGGCTTCCACACCTTTTAACAATACTTTTTCATCAAAATTGAAATGGCAATTATGAAGCGGATGAATATATCCTTTTTCTTCATTTCTAGTTCCTAACAAGAAGAAAATTCCTGGTACCTCCTGCTGATAATAAGCAAAATCTTCTGATATAGTTAAAGCATCCTGTTCTCTATAATTCATATCTTTCATAGTTTCAGTAAATTTTTTATAAAGTTCTTTATCATTTATCACTGGTGGATAAAGAATAACAAGATCTTCATCTATTTTTACATTATAAGTCAGTTCTATTCCTCTATGTATCTCTTTCATTCTTTTTATTATAAATTCTGAATCAGATTGTGCAAATGTTCTTGCAGTTCCCCAAAACTCAACTTTTTCAGGAATTATATTTTGAGCACTTCCTCCTGAGAATTTTCCTATTGTAATAACCCCAGGGTCAAATGGAGAAAAATTTCTTGATATTATTGTCTGATAAGCATCTATTACCTTAGTAAAAGCAATAAGAGGATCTACAGCCTTATGAGGCATAGCTCCATGTCCGCTTTTTCCAGTTATTCCTACACTTATTACAGTGGCTTGTGCAAAGAAAGGTCCTTCTTTACAAGCAACTACCCCTTCTGGAAGTTCTGGAAACAAGTGCATTCCATAAATAGCTTTTACATTATATTTTTTAAAAATTCCTGTTTCTACAATATCTTTTGCTCTTCCTGGTGCTTCTTCAGCAGGCTGGAATATTAATAATACACTTTTCCCAAGTGGCTGTATAGTTGTTAAATATTTTGCAAAAGCTAAAAGAGTAGACATATGTCCATCATGTCCACAAGCATGCATTTTTCCATTATTTTTAGATACAAAATCTATTTCATTTTCCTCTTCAATATTTAAAGCATCTATATCACTACGAAAAGCTATGCAATTATCTTTATCTTTCCCTTCAATATATACATATAACCCTGTTTCCACTATATCATGTGGTTCAAGTCCAATAGAAAGCAGATAATTTTTCAAATATTCCTTTGTCTTGAATTCTTCCAAAGCAGTTTCTGGCATTTGATGAAGTGTTCTTCTATTTTTTACTATATCATCTAATAAAAAATCCAAATTAAGTTCCATTATATATCCTCCTTTATTTATACAATCTTTAAATATCTGACTACATATTATCACAAAAGAAGAAAAAATATAATAAAAATATAAAAAAGGACTCTTATCTTTTCATATTTTTTATTTGCAACTCCTCTTTGACATTTTGTAATTAAATATTTTCATTAATTCTACCACAGAGTAATGGCTAAATATTTATCAATATGGTAAAATTATACTATAAAAAACTTATCTTGGAGGAAAATATGGAAGAAGCTGGAAAAAATTTTATGAAACTATATGGTGCATACCTTGTTCCCTTAGTTGGATTTATATTCCTGTTTGGAGCAATCTTTAATTGGAAATGGGTAACTGATCCTGCTGGAGACAAATTATTTATGAGGTTTATTTATAGAACATTTGGAGACAAAGGCTACAGAATAACTGGAGGTATAAATGAAAATAACATATTTTAATGAATTTGATCCTCAAAGTGATTATATGGAGACTACAATTACTCTGGATAATAAAGAAATAGAATTAGATTTAAACTGCGAAGAAGTTATTGGTTCTACAGATTGGATTGATGAATATGAAAAATATATAGTTCAGTTAGAGAGAATAAAAAAAGATATTTTACAATATATAAACAATGATTTTATTGAAGAGGGATTAACAAAGGAATGGATAACTTTTCATCTAGAAGAAATAGATGAGGAATATATTGATACTCTCTTAAAAAATACAGAACAATTTTTAACTAAAGAAGAACAGGCACTATCACTATTAAAGCTTAGAAGAATTGGACTTTATCCAGAATATGAAGGATATGCTATATGGGATTTTGTACTAGATGATGAGGTAAGTGATGAAATACTTACCTTACAGACTGATATTAATGGCAACATATTAAATATTGCATGGGAAAGTTAAAAATTTTAAGGAGGAAATTATGAGTTATGATTTAATGGTATTTGAATTTTCTAAGGCTCCTAAAACACAAGATGAATTTTTAGAATGGTACGAAAAACAAACTGAATGGGAAGAAGAACATGATTATGAAGATCCTGAAATAACTTCTCCTGCTCTTAGAGAATGGTTTATGGAAATGATAAAAACTTTTCCTCAAATGAATGGTCCCTTTGCTCTTGAAGAGGATGAAATTGAAGATGAATCATATCTTACTGATTACAGTATTGGAAAAGATATTATATATGTAGGCTTCGCTTGGTCTTTAGCAGATGAAGCTTATGATTTAGTAAGAGAACTTTCAGAAAAATATAAAGTTGGTTTTTTTGATGTTAGTGGTAATGGAGATATTATCTACCCTGATGGAACTATTTTCTCCCACAATGAAGAAGAGGATATAGAAGAATATGAATATAGTTATGATAAAACTACTCTTTATTCTCCTGTTAAAAAATTTGATAATAACTTTAAAATATTAGAAGAGATGTACAATGATAATTATTACCCAAATTTCTTAGTTGATAAAATAGCTGAAGAAATAAACAAGGTAATTTTATTCCTAGAAAATGAAACTCATACATATGAAGAAATACAGAAAAAATTTGATATAATGACCATTGCTATAAATGAATTGGAAGAAGAATTTGATAATAATGACAGTGAAATAGAAACTGTAGCCAGAGAAAGCATAGGTGCTGCTGTTGATTATATCCTTGAATGGTTTGGCATAGGAATAGATGTAGAAGAAGCAATTGGAGAAAGGAACTGGTAAGATAAATAATGGAAAAAAAATTAAAAGATGAATTTGAAAATTTAATGGAAAAAGCTGAATACAGCAAAATGATAAAAAAAATTAAATCTATTTCTGTTAAGGACAGAGATTATGAAATTAATAGCTATATGGCTAGAGCATTCAGTGGAGAAGGAAAATTTGATAGTGCATTAAAAGTATTGTTTTCAATAGAAAAAGAAGGGGTAAGTGATCCCCTTTGGTATTACAGAGTAGGATATGCCTATTATTCCCTTAATGAATTTGAAAAAGCTCAAAAATATACAAAACAGTCTTTTGAATTAGATCCTGATGATAGATGGACCATAATGCTTTTAAGAGTACTGAATAAAAAATTAAATATATATGAAGGTACAAAAACTTGGACTGATCTTAAAACAGAAGACTTTAAAAAATCAGATGTATTTACTGCTGAAACTTTATTCAGCATTTGGAAAAATGATTTTGCTGATTTATATATTGATACTGAAGAAAATTTTGTGATTGATTCTTTTCTTTCAGCAATAAAAAATAAATTAAAATGGATTGAAGACAATTCACAGGTAATAGAAAAATTTCTTATTGATGATGGTATGCTTGAATTAGCTGAAGATTGGGCTTCCAGTGCTGAAGAAGCAGAAGATGAAGAACAGGAATGTTATATAATGGAAGATGGAGAAAAAGTATTTTTCCCAATCTCTGAAAAGGATTTTATTGATAGCTTATATGTTGAAAGCATTACTATGAATATTGAAGATAATAATATATCAAGTGAAATATTTTTCTGCTGTTCTCCTGATTATTTTGCAGGACACTGTATAATAGTAGAAGTAGATAAAGATGGAAATATTACAAACCAAAGTTTAGCTGGATAATAAAAAATAAAATAGAGAGTTACCTATAAGTAAATTAACTCCTAGGTACTCTCTCTTTTATTCTCCAGCTTTAAAATTATATATAGGAATAATTCTTTTTATAATATCTACAGTATCGCCTATATTTTTTACAATATCCTCCATAGCTTTATATGCCATAGGACACTCATCCAGAGTATCTTTATTTACAGATGTAGTGTATACTCCTGCCATCTCTTCTTTAAAGCTTTTTAAATTAAAAACTTTTTTTGCTTTTGTACGGCTCATTAATCTTCCAGCACCATGTGGAGCTGAGTAGTTCCAATCCTCATTTCCTTTTCCTATACATATAAGGCTCCCATCTCTCATATTTATAGGTATTAAAAGTTTCTCTCCCTTTTTAGCTGATACTGCCCCTTTTCTCAATATCATCATATCAGTATCAATATAATTATGAATTGTAGTGAATTCTTCTATTATTTCTGTTCCCAGCCCTTTTATTATTTCATTCATCATAGCTTTTCTATTCAATACAGCAAATTTCTGTATCAATTTCATATCATGTACATAGTCATCAAAAAGTTCTTCTGATACATAAGCCAAAGCTGGGGGAATATCTGTTATTATCTGTTTTTTTATTTCTTTAATTGTTTTATTTATTTCTTTTTCTCTTCCTTCATTTTTTAACTGTTCTATAATTTTTTCAATATCTATATCACTTACTTTATTAAGAGCTTTATACCCCATTTTCTGATAATAATTAGCTACTTCCAGCCCTAAATGTCTGCTTCCTGAATGAACAGTTATGTAGATATTTCCTTCTTCATCTTTTCCAGCTTCAATAAAATGATTTCCGCCACCTAAAGTTCCTATACTTCTCAAAGCTCTATCCATTTTTACATGTCCTGTACATCTCAGTTGATTCAAATCAATTTCATTTATTAAATCATGAGGAATTTTTCTTATATTACGACCTGATGGTATTTTTTCATAGATAAGTTTATCTAATTTTTCTAAATCAATTTCTTTATCTGCTATCATAGCTGTTTCCATTCCACAGCCTATATCCACTCCTACTAAGTTAGGTATCACTTTATCACTTATAGTCATTGTAGTTCCTATAGTACATCCTGCTCCTGAGTGTACATCAGGCATAACACGTATTTTACTTCCACTTATGAATTCCTGATTGCACAGTGTTTTTATTTGTTCAACAGCTTCATTTTCAATTACATTTGTAAAAACTTTAGCAGTATTATATTTTCCAGTTATCTCATAAAATTTAGTTCTCATATTTTCTCCTTTTATCCTGCAGGTACTTTATATCTTAATCATACATGATAACTTTTCTATTATCATTAAAAAAAATCTGCGAACTAAAAAGTCCACAGCTTTTTTTGTTTTTTTAATCTTTCTTTTATTAATAAAATAAATCTTTTTGGATATCTAACTCTCAGCATTGGACCAAATGATAATATTCTTATAAGAACTTCTGTTTCATCAATTGATTCATAATATATTTCCATTTTATATTTTTTTTCCTCAATTTTCTCTGTTATTTTTTTAAAATCTGAAAAATGAAGCATAGCTCTTTCCAAAGCATCTCTAGCATCTATTAAGTCAACTATTATTTTTCGTTGTTCTAAAGGCTTTATTTCCCCTTCAGTATCTTCATATAATTTGGTTAATTCACACTCTATTATATTTGATATATTAAATATTTTTTCTTTTCCATCTTTTATCCCTAAAAAGCGAAATTTATCATCTTTATATGAATATTCTATTTTATTTGGAATTATTTCTATCTCTGTTATTCTCTTTCCTCTGTTTAGAGATTTTATCATCAGCTTCTTTTTTTTACTTATACCTTTTAGCAGTTTTCTAAAATTTTTTATATATTTTTCATCATTGTAGTTATCTCCATTCTTCTTTATATCAAAATAATAAAAATCTTCTTCTTGGTATAGAGGTTTTATATTGAAAAACTTTGGAGGTTCATCACAAAAAAGTTTAATTCTTCTATCCATAAAAATAGATTTTAACCATCTTTTTTCCAGCTCTGTAAGATAAGGTTTTATTGGATTTTTTATCACTGTTTCTATATCTTTTGTTATAAGCTGCCATTTCTCTTCTTTTATAGGTTGATATATCTGTATAAAACTCTCTGAAAAAGCTGTTTCCTTAATTATATCTATTATTTCTCTATCAGTTAATCTTCTTTTTAATAATCTATTTATGATTTTGGATACAGTAAGATAATATACATTATTTATTTCATTAAATATCATTTTTTCCCTCCATCATAAAGTCTATAAACAGATTCAAAATCTCTATAAAACTTTCTGCATAAATCTTCATTTGTAGACTCTAAAGAGATTATTCTTCCAATAAAAGTTCTTATCCAAGGAAGCATCTCTAATGCATCATATACCTCTATTTTATATTCCCATTTATCATTGGACAACTGATTGATTACTCCATGTCTTCCTTCAGTTTTAAGTCTTTCTATTATATACTCTTCTTTTCTCCCAATATACAATACCATTTTTAATGTTTCCAATTTAAGCTTTTTAAAAGAAACACCCCATAAATATGGCAGCTTCTCTTCCATTTCATTTTTTAATTTATCAAAATTTTTATCTTCTTCTAAAATTTTTACATTTTTTATTTTATCAAGTCTATACATAAAAACAGACCCAGATTCTAAGTATCCAGCAATATATCTTCTCCCTGTTTGTACACTTATAAATATTTTCAATGGGAGTATTTTTTTCATAATACTTTTTTTATCCTTTTTTATAAAATATTCTAATTCTATTTTAGATTTTCTATTTAATGCTTTTAGTATTTTATATAAAATTTCACTTTCCATTGCATGAAATATATAACTGTGCTTAAAAGTAAACTTCACATTTCTAATTTCAAATCTATCCATTATAAAACTTCCAATAACCCCTATTGGAGATATTTCACTAAAAATAGATATTGTATCTCCATAATTAAGAATATCAAAATCTATATCTTCAAAATAATAATATATTTCTTTACCATTTTTTTCACTTTTTAATATTCCTTCCTTTACATATTCTGAAAGTTTAAGCCTTATTGTTGCTGTATCCAAAATATTAACTTCTTTAAACTTAAAAAAATAGTCATCATTTATTTTATCTGTTATCTCTTTTAAACTAAACTTTTCATTTTTATATAAAATATCTAAAATTATAAAGTGTAATGTTATATCATTTTTAGTAAAAGATTTTGTTTTAAATACTTTATATAAGGGATTTTCAGTTATTTTTCTGCTGTCTACTGAAAGAAATATATTTTTTCCTTTCTCATTTTGATGAAATGCCATATACCCAGATAAATAACTTTCTATACGTCTTTTATCATCATCATAACTTCTAAGACTTTTAGCAGCTAATTCTTCTCTGCTTTTAAAACCATAGATAAAAAACTCTCTCATATACTCTCTTATTTTATCAAATTTCTTTATCAATTCATTAAATTCAGCCATAATCTTTCCTTTCAATTGAGAGATTTTATATTAATTCTATTTTATCATATTTTATTTTTTATATCAAAAAGGACAGGGATAATCCCCTGCCCTCTCTATTTTATTGGTATTTTTACTGCATAGAGCAGCTCTTTAGGATCCTTTACAAAACCAGGCCCTGCCAGAAAATGTATAATAGCATCTCCTATGATTTCAAAACCATTCTCTTTTACCCATTCTAACAGCTTATCAATATATTCTCTTCTGTTTTTAAATTTATTTTTACAGTAAAGGCATGCAAACCTATTTTTAGGTATTGTTATTTTCTTTTCAATATTTTTTACATCCTGCATAAGAATAATTTTTTCTTCTTTGAAGCTTCCATTATCAATATTTTCCTTAGGAATTATCAAAGCATATATCCCTATTGGCAAAATAGTATTACTTAAAGGAGCATCTATTTTTTTACTTACTTCAGAAGAATTATTAGAATTCAAACTGCTGTCCAATTTTTTAAATGCTGCTTGAATTATTTTTTTAGAATCAATATCTAAAGAAATTTCTGTATATACAGCTTTTATTTCATCTATCTCTTCTATAAAAAAAGCATCTATTTTTTCATCTATTTCAATCAGATATTTTATCTGTTCAGAATTTTGTATTAATTCTTTTTCTATTCTTTGGAGTCTTTTTATTTCAGCTTTCGTTTCTTCTATTATCTTTGTTATTAATTCCAAAGTATGAGAATAATTGAGATTATTTAAATGACTTTTTATAGAATCATTTGTAAATCCTAATTTTTTCAAATGTACTATTATTTTCAATACTGGAATCTGGAATCCTGTATAGTATCTATAGTTATTTTTTTCATCTTTCAAAGCAGGAGAAAATATTCCTTCACTATCATAATAACGTAATGTAGAGATAGGAACTGCTGTTAGTTTAGATATTTCTCCAATTGTCAAGTAATCTTCCATGCTCTCTCCTCTTTTTTACGATTTTTTTAATAATTTTTTTCTAAATTTTTTCATTACAAGTATAAAATCATCTATTAAATAATAGAACACTGGTATTACCACCAAAGTTAAAAGTGTAGCTGTTGAAAGACCAAATACAACTACAAAAGACATTCCTTTATATATTTCAGATCCTTCTCCATTACTGAACATCAATGGAATCATTCCAAGAACAGTAGTAAGTGTAGTCATCAAAATTGGTCTTAATCTTGTCTTTCCAGCTGTAATAAGAGCTTTATTCATATTATCTCCAGCAGCTCTTCTTATATTAATAAAATCTATCAATACAATGGCATTATTTACAACTATCCCTGCCAGCATGACAAATCCCACTGAAACCATAGCATCTATACTAAGTCCTGCTGCATACAGAGCATAGAATGCTCCTGTTGTAGAAAGAGGTATAGATAATATAATAACAAATGGCATTATAAATGATTCAAACTGCCAAACAAGAATAAAATAAATAAGAAATACTGCAATGGCAAATGTTGATTTCAACTGAGCTCCCATTTCAGCCATATCAGCACTTTTTCCTCCTGTTCCATAAGTTAATCCTTCTGGATATCCCATGTCTTCCAAAGAAGCAGTGACAAGTTTTTGAGCAGTCTCAAGATCAAGTTCATCTTTTAAGTTGGCATATATAACTATTTTCTTTTTCTTGTCTTTCTTTTCTATTTTTGAAGGTCCCTCTTCAGCTCTAAACTCAGCAACATCAGATATTCTGATATTCCCGCCATTTGGAAGAGTTATTCTGGAATCTAATATCAAGCCTGTAGATTCTCTATATTTTTTCTGTAATTGAAGTGTAACATCTATTTCACTATTATCACTATTAATTTTAATAGGAGTTCCCCCTAATATTTGAGTTTGTATCATTGTTGCTATATTTTTTACATCCAATCCGTAATACTCAGCTTTCTCTCTATCTATATAGAATTTTCCTTCTGGTTTTCCACCTTCAAATGATGAAGTTACATCATAGATTCCATCAATATTTTTTATTCTTTCTTTAAGTTCCTGAGAAATTATTTGAAGCTGTGATTCATTATCTGAATAAAGTTCAAACTCTAAATCATATATTCCTCTTGTTCCAAACTTATATCCTGGAGTTATTGTTAATTCTACATCTGGAAACTCTACAAAAGTTTTTCTTAACTCTCTTATTATTTCTTGAAGAGATTCATCTCTTGAAGTTTTCAATCCTGCATTTATATTAAGAATAGCATTTGAACTGTTTCCTGAAACTGTATAATCTCTTACAAATGAAAGTGTAACAGCTTTATCTTCAAGAACTTTTCCTATTCTATCAGCTTTATTTACATCTGCTCCTGATGGAAGCTTTGCAACTACAGCATATCTCCCTTCATCAACAGTTGGAATATATCTTCCCCCGATTTTTGATGCAGCAAACATTGATCCTGCAAACAAAAGTGCCAATATACCTAATACTGCTCCTCTATGTCTTATAGCCCATTTCAATGTTGCAACATATATTTTTCTGAAGTTTATCATTATTTTTCCTTCAGCATTCAGATCTTTTTTACTGTCCATCACCTTACTTGCTATCATAGGTACAAATGTAAGAGATATTACCAATGAAGCTAGTAATGAATATGATATTGCATAACACAAATTATTGAATTGTTCCTTTGCCAATCCTTCCTGGAAAACCAAAGGCAAAAATGCTGCAACAGTAGTCATTGTTGAAGCTAATACAGGAAGAGCCATTTCTTCTGCTCCATCCTTTGCTGCCTGTAACCTTGTTTTTCCAAGTTCTGTCATATGTCTGAATATATTATCTACAACTACTACTGAATTATCTACCAGCATTCCTATTCCCAGAGACAATCCCATAAGTGATATCAAATTGATACTTATTCCCTGAATATTCAACAGAAAAAAAGTAAAGATTATAGAGATAGGAATAGCCACAGCTATTATTAATGTAGCTGAAATACTTTTTAAAAAAACAAAAAGTATAACAGATGCCAAAATCAATCCCTGCATTCCACTTGATCTAACATTAGATATGGAATTCAATATTGTAACAGAAGAGTCAAATTCATAATTCAATACAGTATTGATAGGTAATGATCCTCTATTTCTCTCTATCACACTTTTAGTTTCATTTACAATAGCAACAGAGTTTCCATCATCTGTTTTTGAAACAATAACTACTATACTGTCTTTCCCATTTTTTCTATATATTGATGTTCTATCTTTTGGAGCAACTTGTATCTTTGCTATATCCTTTAGTTTTAAAAGATGTCCATCTTTATTACTTAAAACTATCTCTTTTATCTGATCAGCAGTTTCTATCTCTGCCTCTATTTTTATAAGGTATTCTTTTTCTCCCTCCCTTAAAATTCCTCCTGGAAGATTGACACTTGCCTTATTCATTTTATCATATACATCCATTATTCCAAGATTATAGTTTTCTAATTTATTTGGATCCACTTCTACTGATACTTCTTGTTCCTGTCCTCCAAAAACCTGTATCTGAGCAACTCCTGAAATTCTTTCAAGCATAGGCTTTAAATTATTTTCAGCATAACTTCTCATTTCCATTCTGTCTCCACCAGCCATAGAAAATGTAATAGCTGGTACATCTGACATTGAACTCTTTCTTATAGAAGGCTCTTTCATATCATCTGGAAATTTATTTCTTATTTGATTTATCTCATTTTGTATAAGAGTTATTTTAGTTTCAACTTCAGTTCCATATTTAAATTCTACAAATATAAGAGACTGTTCAGCAGATGATTCAGAAGTATACTTTACTATTCCCTCTACATTGGGAAGAACATCCTCTATTTTTCTTGTAATCATTTTGTCTACATCTGATGGAGTTGCTCCATCCCATTTTATTCTTATTCTTACAGTTGGTTTATTTATATTAGGAAGCATTTCTATTGGCATCTTTTTAAGACCAAGTATACCAAAGAAAATCATTGATATTATAAACATTGTAGCAGTAGCTGGTTTTCTTATTGAAAATTCTGAAATTGATTTCATACTCTAGTTCTCCTTTATTTTATCATTATTATTAAGAAGATACTGCCCTTCTACTACTACTCTATCCCCTGTCTGATAATCGGGAAACTCAATCATCTGCTCATCTCCTATTGTAATATCAGGAGTAACTTTATAAATAACAGCAGTATTATTCCTTGAGATAACTATATATGAATAAAGATCTTTTATCATTATTGCTTGTTTAGGAACAAACAATCCTTTTATATATCCCTGCTGTAATTTTACCTTTGCATATAATCCTTTTAAAAGTCTTTTATTTTCATTATTTACACTAAGTTTAACTGAATACTTTTTGGTATTGCTATCTGAACTAAGATTTATTTCAGTTATTGTTCCAGCCAACTTTTCTCCTAATTCTTCTACAATAACTTCTGCTTCGCTCCCAACTTTAGTATATTCAGTGTCTTTCCCAGAAACAGCTATAATTAGTTCCATTTTACTATTATCAACAACTGTTAATACTTTTTGAGAAGCTGTTACTTTTTCAAATTCCTTAAGGTTTAAATCTGTTACAGTTCCATTTATTTTAGCTGTTACTTTCAACCTTGAAAAATTATCCTTAGCTCTTATAAAATTGGCTTCAGCAATTTTTAAACTTCCTGTACTTGTTTCAAACTTATTTTTAGAATTCAAAAATTCATCTTCTGAAACAAGCTCTTTAGCATATAATTTTTTATATTTTTCATATGAAATTTTATCAGTTGAATAACTCGATTTAGCTTTCAAAAGATTTCCTTCAGCTTCATAGTAACTTGCTTCTGTTGAAGCATCAGTAAGTTCAAGAATTATATCTCCTGTTTTTACTGTATCTCCATTTTTAAAGTTTATTTTTTTTACATCTCCCCCTGTAGGAGTTATTATAACTACTTCATTAACAGGTTTTAATTCTCCATTATAATCCTTTACATATTCAAGATTTTGTTCATTCAATTCAATTGTTCTCGCTAGTTTAACCACTTCTTTTTTTTCTGTTTGAGCTGTTTTATTATCACCACATGCAACTAAAGAAAAAAGAGAAATAATTAATAATAATTTTTTCATAGTTCCCCCTATTTTATATATAAAATTCATTATTTGCAGATCAAAATCAATTTCTAAACCATAAAGTTACTTTAGAGTAATGTTTTTTTATATAAATAAATATACACTAAAAAAGAAAAAAAAGCAATTTATTCCTAAATAAAAATAAGGATAACCTTTATCTTTTTTTGACATTTAAGTTATCCTTATTTTATATTAATTATTTTATATTAATTATTTTATATTAATTATTTTATATTAATTATTTTATATTAATTATTTTACTTTATGTTTTTCTTTTAGTCTTTCTAAAAGTTCCTCATCAGGAATTATATCCTCATTTAGAAAATCTATTATGATTCTGTCTACTGGAATGATACCTGCAGTCATTACTATTCCATGAGGAAGAGACATTCTAAAAGTTTTCAAATTCTTCAGCATTTTATCCAAATTTTTCTCTGGGATAGTTAATACAAATATACAGTCTGTTCCTGGCCAAATAAGAGTATTTTTATGTTTTACTTTAGCATCCCATACACTTTCCACTTTCTTCTGTACTGTATAGTAATAAAATTTTATTTCATCAAAAAAATCTTCAAGTCTTGCTTTTTGTGATTCATTTATATTTACAAATATCATTTTATAGTTATAATGTCCATCTGTCATTGTAAATCCTCCTCTTTTTAATCTCTTCCACTCAATTTTTTAGGTAAAAGATTCATAATCTTATTATACACTTTTTTAAGAAATTTTAAAATAGCATTATTCATATCTTCAATCAATGTATAAAGGATTGGAATTACAACCAATGTCAGAAGTGTTGAGAATGTCAATCCAAACATAACTGTTATAGCCATTCCTCTGTATATCTCTGCTCCTTCTCCTATTCCCAATGAAAGTGGAAGCATTCCCAATACTGTTGTCATAGTTGTCATTAAAATAGGTCTCAGTCTCGTTCTGCATGATTCTATTACTGCTTCCTGTCTCTCACTTCCTCTTTCTCTCGTCATCTTAATAAAGTCTATCAATACTATGGCATTATTTACAACTATTCCTGCTAGAAGTATTACCCCTATCATAACCATTATATCAACAGGCTGCCCAGTTACCAAAAGTCCCCATACAATACCTACTAATGCAAGTGGTATTGATCCTATGATTATTACTGGAAGTACAAAGTTTTCAAACTGTGCTGCCAGTAACGCATATATTAAAAATATTGAAATTCCTAATGCAAATCCCAGCTGACTTGTTGCATCACTTAGATTTTCTGAGTTTCCACCCCATCTGTAATCAACTGATTTTGGTGGATTAATTGAGTTATATGTTTCTACCAGTTTGTCCTGAATAGCTTTCATTCCAACTCCACCATCATTTGCAGACACTGTTACACTATATATTCTATCTTTTTTATTTATTTCTGATGACCCTTCTGCCATTACTATATCTGCTACATCTGATAGTTTTATAAATTTTCCACTGTCTATTTTTATATTAAGATTTTTTAAAGCATTGATATCATTTCTTTTATTTTTAGGTAATCTTACCATTACATCTATCTCTTCTACTCCAGTTTTAACAGTTACTGTATCTCCTCTGTCTCCTCCTAATACTGAATAACTCAAAGTCTGAGCTATTACTGAAGGGTTGATTCCATAACTTTTTATTTTATCTCTATCTAAAACTACCCTTGCTTCTATATTTCCTGGATCCAATGTTGATTTTATATCAACTGCTCCTGGATATTTCTTCATTTCTTCCAGAACTTTTGCTCCTACTTCTCTAATTTCATCAAGATTAGAACCAACTATATCAAATTGAATATCTCTCTGTTGTGATCCCATTGCAAAATCTTCTGATAGGTTTGTTCTTGTGTCTGGTATTTTTTCAACAATTGGTCTTAATTTAGTAATTATATCAAATACAGAAGTTTTTCTTGTATCTTTCTTACCTATATCAACATTAATAGAAAAATTATCATTTTGGACAATAGTAAAATAACTTTGGGTATTAGGTTCATTGATAATGATTTCCTCTATCTCTTTAGCTATTGCTTTTGATTTTTCAAGGTCAAGCCCTTTTCCTAACTCTGCAACTATTGAATATCTACCCTGATCTTGTTTAGGCATAAATTCCATTTTCAAAAATCTTGGTACAATTCCTATTGAGAGTATAAATACAAGCACTGTTATTCCAACTGTTTTCCATCTATTTTTTACAGCCCAATTTATTAATTTTAAATAGTTACCTTTAACTGTTCCAAATATTTTTCCTTCTTTTGTAATATCTGCTTTATTTGTAAGAAATCTACTTGCAAGCATTGGTATTAATGTAAGAGAAACTATTATTGCTGCAAGGTTTGAAAATATTATTGAATATGCTAAATCCCTAAATATTTCTCTTGCTATCCCTGGAATAAATAGTATAGGAATAAATACAACCATTGTTGTAAGAGCTGATGCTATAACTGACATAGCAACCTCTGTTGTTGCATTATCTGAAGCTTCCATTACTGGCGATTTCAGCTCTGTCATATGCCGATAAATATTATCTACAACAACCACAGAGTTATCTGTCAGCATTCCTACTCCTATTGATAATCCCATCAATGAAATAAGGTTAAGTGATGTTCCATTAAGTGCAAGAAATGCAAATGTAAATATTACTGCCACTGGAAGTGCTGCTGATACCAAAAGTGTTGCTCTCATATTTTTTAAAAACAAAAATAGAACTATTGTTGCTAATATAAGCCCCTGTACTGCTGTTCCACTAACATTTGAAATTGATTGGTTGATATCAATTGAGGTATCGAGCAATACATTATATACTGTTTCTGGAGGCATAATAGATTCCAAGCTTTCAAGAGCTTCAAGCGCTCTTTTATTAAGATCTATTGTACTTCCATCTGATGATTTTTCCACTATTACTGCTATTGATTCTTTTCCTGAAAGATATGAAATATCTGTTGCATCTTCAGTAGTAAACACAACATCAGCTACATCTTTTACTCTTAAAGTATTTCCATTACTTTTCAGAATCATATCTTCAAAAGTATCTATATAGTTTAATTCTCCCATAAATCTCACTATTACATCTTTAGTTCCTGTACTGATAGTTCCCAATGGTACATTTAAACTTGATACTCTTATCATATCATATAGTTCCATTGGAGAAAGATCATAAGCTGCAAGTTTGTCACTGTCTATTTGTATTTGAAGTTGTTTATCTGGATTTCCAAATACATTTACTTGCCCAATACCAGGAAGACTTTCAAATTTAGGCTTTAAATACTCTTCAACAAAACTGCTTAACTCTGTTTTATTTGGAGCACTCATCATTATTACAAGAGTCAGATTCCCTGTTCCTGCTTCTACTTTTTTTGCTATTGGCGTATCAGCTGCACTAGGCAGATCATTAGTTATCTTTGACAACTCTCTTTGTATCTCTGTTACCTTATCATCTGCATTTATTCCATAATCAAATTTTACAACTATAGTAGACTGTCCATAAGTTGATGTTGATTCTATTTTATCTATTCCCTCAACATTTGGCAGTATCTCTTCTATTTTTTTTGTAACCTGTGTTTCTACATCTTCTGCTACTGCTCCCTGCCATGTTGTTCTTACTGTAACAACTGGAATATTCATATTTGGTAAAAGCTCTGATTTCATAGAAAACATTGCCATTAATCCAATGAACATAACAGAGATCATAACCATTGTTGTAGCAACTGGTCTACGTATTGATAAACCTGCTAAAGTCATTTACTTATTCACCTCATTAATTTTGATTTTAAATATTATTTTGCTTCTGTATTTTCTTCTACTTCATTTCCTTCTTCTAATCCAAATATACCTTTAACTACTATTCTATCTCCCTCTTTTATACTATCAGAAGAAATTTCAGTATATGGAAGATTAGTAGCTCCTGTTTTTACTTCTACTCTTTTTGCTACTCCATCTTCTACTTTAAATACATAACTTAACAGATTTCTTACAAATATTGCTTCATCTGAAACTGATAATACATTTATTTCTCCTACTGGAATAGTAACATATGAATACATTCCATCTTTTATAGCTTTTTCAGGATTATCAATTGCAATTTTTACCATAAACTTTTTAGTTGCAGAGTCTGCTATTGGATTTATCTCTGTTATTTTTCCAACAAATTTCTTTCCTAATGCTCCTACTTCCACTTCTAATTCCTGTCCAGTTTTTATTTGAGTAAGCCATTCTGCTGGAAACCCTACATAAGTTTCCATAGAGCTGTCATTTACTACTGTAAAGATGATATCACTTGCAGCTATTTCATTTCCTTCTTTTCCAAAAAGATTTCCAATAACACCATCTATTTCTGCTTTTCTAAATAACTTATTGTAATCACTTTTTGCATTTTCATAAGATGCCTTAGCTGCCTCATAGTTTCCCTTTGCTCCTACATAAGTATTCTCATATCCTACATATTCAAGATAAGATACCAGCTCTTTCTGATAAAGGTTTTTAAACTTGTCATAGTTGCTCTTTGCAATATTAAGTGAAGACAGTGCAGATGTATAATTTGCTTTTGCTGTAAAATAGCTCGATTCTGTTGCTGCATCTGAAAGTTCCATTACAAGCTCTCCTTTTTTTACAGTATCTCCATTTCTTTTAAGTATCTTCTCTATTGTTCCACCTTTTTCTGTTTTATGATTAACCTTATTCTTAGGCTCTAACACAGCATCTGATTTAAATACTTGATTCATTTTTCTCATTGCTGCAGGTTCTGTAATGACATATTTAACTTTCTTTTCTACTACTTCCTCCTCTTTTTTTCCACAACCTGCCATAACCAATATTAAAAGCAGTATCAAATATCCTGTTTTTTTCATTTCTATTCCTCCTAAAATTCCTGGTAGTTAATTCTAAACTTGATATATGAGCAAATTTAAAAAAGTTTTAAAAGATACTAAATTACCTTATAAAACTTTCCTAAAATTATAAGTAATTATTCAAGTAAATAATTTATTATATATTAAATAAGTAGTGATCTGTATTTTTCAAATGCATACAAATAATCTATCACTATCTGATTATATGCTACTGTTGCTTCTCTCACCTGTGATTCAGATAATAGATAATCTACTGTTGAAATCAATCCTGCATCATATCTTTCTTGATCCATTTTAAAGTTCTCTACTGCCGCCTCCATTGCTCTTTCTTTAGAATCTCTTTCCTTTTCCATTCTTATCAACTCTAAATAAGCATCAGTCACATTTATATCAATACTGTCCTTAGATATCTTCTCTCTCAGCATTTCCTGTTCTTTTCCTATTGCAGCTACTCTATAGCTGTCATAATTCTTTCCAAACTCAAATACATTCCATTTTATCTCTACTCCACCTCTCCATTCTGCTTCATCTATTGTTGGATTATATTTTGTTCTTTCTGATGTTCCATAACTTGCAAAGGCATTTACCTTAGGAAGCATATCTGCTCTTGAAACTATTTTTGAAGCATCTGCTGCTTCTACATAATTTTTAGCTACTAATGCATTTATACTTTCGTTCATAGCCTGATCTAAATCATTTTTGAAATTTATATTTCTGCTCAAGTACATAGGAACTTCAAATTCTACAACTGTCACCTCTTCATGTTTTGGAATTCCTGTTTTTATTTTAAGGTTTTCTTTTTCGATAGTTATTCCATTTTTAGTTCCAATAATTTGTGATTCAACCTCTAAAAGAGAGTATTCAGTTTTTAATAAATCTGTTTTTGTTATAAGCCTTAAATCCAACTGGGCTTTTTGTTTATTATATCTAGCTTGAAGTTCTTTTTTAGAAGATTCTAATGCTTCTAAATCTTTTTGATATTTAACAATGTTAGAATAATTTTGAATAGTTCTAAGTCTTGTATCTCTTCTTTCTCCTAAATATAATAGATTAGCTATACTTTTATATGCTTTAGCTCCTTTTATTCCACCTAAAACTGCTCCTCCTTGGAATAGTGGCTGTGATATTGATATAGTTTGTGTATACCCACCTTTTCTTTCTACTTGATCTTCCCAACCATGTCTATACATTTTACGCTCATATTCCCCTCTAGTATATGTTCCACTATATACAACACTTGGCAGAGCATCTTTAAATGCAATGCCTACTTTTAATTTTGACACTTCAACATCTTTTTCTGAAATCTTTATTTCCTTGCTGTTTTCCAGTGACATTTGTATAGCTTGATCTAGAGTAATTTCTCTAGCAAACACTGAACTACTTAATATTAAAAGTAATCCTAATATTTTTTTCATTGTTACCTCCTGAATATACATAAATTAATAATTAATTTTCAAAATTATTTTAATATTTTTAAAATACATCCATAAATAAAATTTATTCCTTCTTCAAGCTTTTCATTATTCATCTTTTCTATTACTATGTCAAAGTCTTGAATAAATATATTTTCATTATTACTTTTATCTAGGAAAAAATTCACTACTTTAAATTCTCTTATTATAGCACTTATAAGTTCAGAATATTTTTGAAGATCTTTTTCTTCAACTTTTAATTCATTTTTAAATTTTATAAGCAGTTTTTTTATAAAGTCAATATTTATCTGCTCAATTCTTTTTAAAATTTCTCTTATTTCTGGGCTTAAAGCTTCTATATTCTTTATTAAGCTTATTAATACAAGCTCCCTTTTCATACTTTCATGGGAAAATTTAAGTCTTACCAGAATGATATTCTTTAAAGTTTCTTCAAAAGAAAAGCTATTCTTAAGAATATCATCCTGTCTTTCTATCATTTCATCTATTTTTTTTTCTGCAATAGTTTGTAATAATAAATTCTTTGACTTAAAATAAGTATAAAAACTTCCTTTAGCTATTTTCATTTCATTAGTTATATCTTCTACTGAAGTATGTGAATATCCTTTTTTTAGAATGAGTTTTGTAGCAGCTTCCATTATCTGCTCTTTTTTTCCTATGACTGGCATACCCTACTCCTTATAATTTTTTTTGACCAATAGGTCATGGTAAATTTTACACCTTATTGACTATTAAGTCAATCTTTTTTTATTATTTCAAAAAATAAAAAAAATTAATGTTGTAAAATTTAGAAAACTAAGAATTCTAGCTAAGTAGAGAAAAATGTTTTCTAAAACAACATTAATTTTAAACTATAAAGCTACTTGAGGGTCAAGAACTTTTTTTAATTAAATTTTATTGTAAATATAACATAATTTTTTTCTTTATCAAAAATAAAGCTATATTCTAGATTTAAACTTGTTAATATATTTTTTACTATTGAAAGTCCTAATCCTGCTCCACCATATTTTCTATTTCTAGAAGAGTCAAGTTTATAAAATGGTCTAAAAATATTTTTAAACTTTTCTTCTGGTATAAATGCAGAACTATTTGATATCTTTAAAGTTTTATTTTTAAATTCTATTCCAATCTTCTTTCTATCATCTATATAGGTAATTGCATTAGTAAAAAGATTATTTAAAATTATAGATATACGATATTTATCAGTAAAAATTTTACTTTCATCTATATTTATTTTCAGTTCTATATTTTTTTTCATAAAATCAAGATTATATTTGTTCAGTTTATCTTCTAGTAATTCTTTCAATTGAAATTCTTCATAACTTTCATCTGAAAAACTAAATTCATACTTTAAGTATGTATTTAAATTTTTAATAAGTTTATCAAGAAATATCCCTTCGTTATATATAATAGAATACACATTACTTTTTTCTTCTGCTGATACAATATCATCTTGAAGTGCTTCTATATATCCATTAATTATGGCAATAGGTGTTTTTAATTCATGTCCTATTGAACGCATAAAATCTTTTTCAAAATTTATTAATTTCTCTTTTTCTTTTAATTCTATTTTCATTTGTGAATTTAAATTATTTAACTCATCTATATTATTTTTTAGTTTCTCAGACATCCCTTTTAAATTATTTCCGAGAGTTTCTAACTCATTATTATATTTAAAATCTATATTTGATGAGAAGTCCAATTTTGATATTTTAGACGATATTTTTTCTAAAGTTACAATTGGGTCAGAAAAATATTTTGAGAAAATATATGCTAAAACAAAAAGTATTGGTACTATAAAAGCTGACAAATCTAAATAAAATGATGACATCATTTTAGTTACAACATTTGGAACTATAGTTGGTGATATGATTACCAAAAATTCTGTATCTGATATTTTCTTTATAAGCAAAAAATAATTAAGAAAATCTGTCATACTTGTTAATCTTATTGTATAATCTCCAGTATGTAGTTTTTCCAAATTGGCCTTGATCTCTGTTTTATTAAAATAATTAAAAAGTTCACTTTTTTTTCAGATTTCTGAAAATTTATATATGCAATTTTTATATCTTTATTTTCTTTGCTGTCTATTATTTTATCTAAAGGAATATCCTTAATTGAAATATCTTCAGATACTTTTATTAATTGTTCTTTGGTATTTTGAACAATATATTTATCCATATACAAAAAATTAAAATAATATATCACTATCAGTGGAAGATAAGAGATCACAATAAAAGCAAAAAATATTTTATAAAAAATTTTTTTCATTAACTTCCTGTTCCTCCTAATTTTTTATCTCAAATTTATATCCTATCCCTCTTACAGTTTTTATACATTCATCTCCCAATTTTTTTCTTAAGTTCTTTATATGTGTATCTATTGTTCTGTCACTTCCTGAAAAATCATATCCCCATACTTCTGTAAGCATTTTATCCCTACTGAGAGCAATCTTATGATTTTTTATAAGATATATTAAAAGCTCATATTCTTTAGGAGCTAAAATAACTTCTTCTCCTTCTACAGTTACTGTATGAGATGTGTCATTGATAGTTATTTTTCCTAATTCAATAATGTGGTCTGTATTGTTACTTGTATTTTTTATAAGAGTTTTTATTCTTGCTAAAAGTATTTTATTATTAAAAGGCTTAGTTATATATTCATCTGTTCCTATTTCAAAACCAAATAATTCATCTTCATCATCATCTCTTGCTGATAATATCATAACAGGGACTGAACTATATTTTTTTATCTCTCTTAAAACACTCCATCCATCTTTTTTAGGCAACATTATATCAAGTATTACTAAATCGAATGGCTTTTCATAAAAAAGTTTTATTGCCACTTCTCCATCTTCAGCTTCTGTCACATCATAACCTTCCTTTAGAAGATATAATTTCAAAATATTTCTTATTTCCATTTCATCTTCTACTATTAAAATTTTTTTCATATATTTATTGTCCTCCCATTTGTTAATTCTCATTTTTTTAATATATAAGAAAAAAGAGTTAACCAAAATAAAAGCTTTGGCTAACTCCCCTTTATAATGTTGGTTAGTTAAGAATGTCCTAAGTTGTAAAGTAATAACCTAACTTACTAGAATGAAGCTCTAAATCCTGCAAATACAGTTGGTTGCCATCTCCAGTCTTTAGCATTGCTTTTAGCAGTGATTTCCCAGTTTCTATATTCTGCTCCAGCTGCTGCATATACTTTAAAGCTTGGAGTTGCTTGATAATTTACTTGAATATATGGTAATGCATATAGTTCATAATCTTGTTTTTGATCTAAAGCACCATATTTTTTATATTGTGACCAGCTGTAATCATCATATCCACCTTCGAAGTTGAAATCAATTGTTACATCTCCATTAGTGTATAGATTAGTTGTATTATAGATATAAGCCTCTACATCAATTGTAAAGTTTTTATCTTTTATTTTGTCTCCTCTATTGAATACTTGATCTCTTCCATAGAAATGTTGAGTATTATACATATTGAACTCAAAAGAGAATCCCCATGGTAATTCAAAGTAAGTATATAAATCTGCACCTATTTGATTATCATAGTTATCATTATTTCCTGATCCCCATACATATTTGTATTTAGGAGCAACAACGAAATTAGTAGTTTTTACAAAATCATTGTTGAATAAATACTCAGCAAAATTAAATCTTGCTTGGTATTCTGCTTCTTGATTTCCTGTAGTATCTTCTCTGTCTCTGTAGTGAATTCTTGATGTAAAGTTTACATTAGAATCTCCTAAATTTCCATGATTATAGAAATATCTCAATCTAGTATCAGTTCCATCTTTTCCTAATTTTTCATTAGAAACATTTCCATAGTTTCTGATTCTGTATTCAAAAGATTGATTTTCAGTCATGTTGATTTTTCCCATTAACTGAGTTCTTCCATATTTTGTAGCTCCTGCCCAATCATTCTCAGCAGCTGTTTTGTTTTCAGTTTCTCCATACCATCTGTATTGTAAATCTACATATCCATTTGGTCTGAATCCTACTGGTACTCTGTCTCTGTAGACAATAACTTCTTTTTCAACGATTTGTACTGGTGCTTCTGTTACTACAACTGGAGCAGGTACAACTTCTTTAGCTTGTGCCATTGCTGCAACTGTTAAGAATGCACCAACTAATAATAAAGATTTTTTCATAAAAAATACCCCCTATTTTCTATATTTTAAATTATATATATCGAAATATATAATAATTTACATTAAAGATGACAATTTACCTAATCTGGGAAACTGGTAAATCATCATCTTATTCTTGGGAAGAGCAATAATATATAAAAGATTAGCAACTTTTATAATATTTCTCTTATATAAAGAATATAATATAGAAAAGTGAAGAAAATATGTTTTATTAGTGTTTGTTAAAAATATTTTAATAAACATTTTATCTAAATATATATGTCTTTAATATTTAAAAAGTAGTCTTAAATCCTATAACAGCTGTTGGTTGCCATCTCCAGTCTTTAGCACTTTTCTGATTTATATTTGCCCAGTTTCTATATTCAGCCCCTAAAGAAGCGTATACATTAAAATTAGAACTAACCTTATAAGTTGTTATAATTTGTGGATAAGCATATAATTCATATGTATTATCATTATAAGTATAATCTATTGGACCTTTAGGATCATTGCTTATAGCTGTTCTTAATACTTTTTCTGAATTCCAATTATATGGGTCATATCCTCCTTCAAAATAAAAATCTATATCAATTTTATCATTTGTATATAAATTAGCAGTATTATACAAATAAGCTTCCATTGTTAATCCAGTATTATTTTTCACTGTACTATGATCATTAGTGTATTGACGTTGTCCATAGAAATATTGATCTCCATATAAATTAAATTCAAGTGAAAATCCAAATGGAAATTGATGCATTGTAAATAAATCTATTCCTAATCTATTTTGATAATCATCACTATTAGATGCCCAATAATATTTATATTTAGGAGCTATTGTAAATTCAGTAGTTTTGACAAAATCATTATTAAATAAATAATCTGCAAAATTAAATCTTGCCTGGTATTCTAATGATTGTGCATCACTTTCAGCTTCTTTTCTGTATTCTACTCTAGATGTTAAATTTACATTAGAATCTCCTAAATTTCCATGGTTATAGAAATATCTCAATCTTGTTTGAGTTCCATCCTCTCCTTTTTGTTTTTCATTAGAAGAAGAATTCCAATCATTATACGATCTGATTCTGTATTCTAAAGCTTGTTTTTCAGTCATATTGATTCTTCCCATTAACTGTGTTCTTCCATAATTGTTATTTACACTGTTATCTTTGTAATTAAGTTCTTCAGCCTCTCCATAATATCTATATTGTAAATCAATATATCCATTTGGTTTAAATCCTTGTGGTTCTCTGTCTCTGTAAACAATAACTTCTTTTTCTACAACTTGTACTGGTGCCTCTTCCACAACTACTGGTGCAGGAACTATTTCCTTTCCCTGTGCCATTGCTGTAACTATTAAAAATGCACCAACTAATAATAAAGATTTTTTCATAAAAATACCCCCTAGTATTTATTATTGACATAAAAATACAACAATCTGATAAATAATTATATTCTTATGACTTTAATTTAAGAAAAAAATAATTATAAAGTAATTACTAATCCTTATAATTTTTTATTTTCTACATTAATTAATATAATAAATTTCAATGAAATTTATGTGAAAATACTAAGGAATATCATACAGATCATTTTATTCTCTATTCCATTTTTTTAAATCATATTATATACGTGTATAAACGCAATAAATCAAAAATATATACCTAATCATTTTTTATTTTTTGCAAAATTTATATATATTTGTTTTATATTAATGTCACAATTTTGTCATAAACATTTTTAAGATTTATAGAATATAATCTAATAATATATTATAAAAAATATTATTAACATTTCCTTTTTTATTTTTTAAAACAAAATATTTTTATATTCACTTTTAAGAGAGTAAAAAAAGAAATTCTAAAATTCAAAATATTTATTTTATTAAATATGAATTTAAAATTAAAATAAAAACTTCATTTATAAGTAAACAATTTCTTATTTCTTTAACTGTTTACTATAAATGAAGTCTATTTATAATTTTATTCATATTTGTTTTTATTAAATGTTATCAAATCACCTCTGGCAATGATAATATTGAAGCTACAATGAGTTTTGTTCTTTCACTAAATGAGCTTATTACAGCTCTTTCTCTTATTGTATGGTTTTCGTAGCCTTGTACTCCCATTGCACAAATAGTTGGTATTCCTAGAGCTACTGTGTAAGCAGCATCAGATCCTCCACCTAAAAAGCATGGATATGGTATCCCTAAATCCAATTTTTCTGAATTTTCTTTTACTATTTCAAATAGTTTTTTATTTTTTTCAGTTTCATCCATCGAATCAAAAATCAAGATTTCTTTTAATTCAGATTTTGTTCCTTTTACATAAGATTTTTTCGTTACTCTATCTAAAAACTCTCTTATTTCTTTTATATCTGAAGCTTTTCTATATCTGACATCTATAGTCAGAATACAATTTTCTGGAATACTTCCTACATTAGTTCCACCATTAATTATTCCAACATTATAGTGAGTATTGTTATAATCATTTTCTTCTTCTATTCTAAGAATTTTATAAGCTGCTTCTTTAATTGCACTAATACCATTTTCTGGTTCATTTCCTGCATGGGCTCCTTTTCCTTGTATTATAATTTGAAATCTTGCTGCTCCTTTTCTTCCAACTACTATTCTTCCATCTGTAAAACCTGTTTCACAGTCTATTGCTGTTTTAAACCCTTTTGCTTCCTTTAAAAAAAATTCCTTACCTTTACCATTAGTAGTTTGATGCCCTACTTCTTCATCTCCTGAAAATGCAAGTTTTATAAATTTATCATATCCAATATGATTCAAAACCCTTGCAACAAAAGCCCCTATTACAACTCCACCCTTACAATCAAGAACTCCAGGACCATAGACCATATCATTATCTTCATCTATTCTTATAATCTCTTTTCCAAAGCTACCTTTTTTATGTACAGTATCTAAATGTCCAATTATAACTGTTTCAAGCTCCTTACTTCCATTATCAAAATAAGCAGTTATACTATTTCCTCCACTTTCATAATCAAATACCTGTGTTTTCATTCCAAAGCTTTTAAGATTTTTTTCTAAAAATTCAACTGCTTCATTTATTCCTTCTCTATCAGAAGATTGACTTTCTATTCTACATAAATCAAACCATAATTTTTTCATTACTTTTTCTTCTTTTTCTATGAATTCAAAAGCATTTCTTAACTTATTTTCCATCCTAATTCCCCCCTAATATGTTTTAAGTAATAATTATTTAATATAATACTCCATTTTTTTAATATGTAAAGGTTTTTTTATTTTCTTTCAAAAATATATGAAGGATGATATAATCCTGTTGGTAAATAATATCTATCTTCTATATAAGTAAATCCTAATTTTTTTATAAGATATGCTGAACCTATATTGTTGGGATTATGACCCACAAAAACAGCAGAAGCTTTTAAAATATTAAATGCATATTCTATTATTTTAGTGCATCCTTCTAAAGCAATTCCCTTTCCCCATTGCTCTTTTTTTATATGTATTCCCATTTCTAAAATATTTTTTTCTTTATCATATGGTCTCAAACCACAGCATCCAACAAATATTTCATTTTCCTTTAAATAAAGAGGAAAATATTGAACTCTAAAATTTTTATAATTTTCTATTTCTTTTGCTAATCTATTTTTTATTTCTTTTTCAGTCATTTTTCCAGAAGCTGTTATCAATTTAGTTACTTCTGGGTCTCCCCAAAGTTCATGTGCTTGTTTCATATCATTTTCTTTCCAGACACTAAAAAATAATCTATCTGTTTCTAAAATTTTCTCTCTCATTTTCTCCCCTTAAATAACATTAATTTTCTTATTATACAATTTATTTCTATAACTTACAATAAAAAAGAGGAGGTATTCCTCCTCAACATAATTGTATTTTTTAATTCTGGATTATTTTATTATACTATTTATCACAACAAGATTTTTTTCTTTTTTCTACAAGTGAATCAAATTTCATATCTTTCAACCAATCTGTTAATGTAATTTTATTCAAGGAATTAAATCCATTTGTTGGTACAGCATTTCTTGCAAGAGTTACATATGGAGCGCAAGTCAAAGATGTTCCAATTTCTCCTGGTTTCATTATAGTATAAGCAAATCCTACATATGTTCTTTCAAATAATACATCTGAGTCTTGTCCACAACTTACTACTGACCACACAACAGATTTTCTATGTTCTTCTAAGAATTTTTTTAATTCTTCTGCACTATCATTTTTAGTCCATAATCCAGCATCTTCTATAAACAAATCTGCACAGTTATCTCTATCAGCAGAAAGTGATAAAGCTATAAAACACCATACTCCATAAGCTTCTCCATCTTTTAATGGTCTATCTTCTTTTGGTCTATACGCAGTAATTCCTTTATTAGCACAAATAGTATGTGCTCCTGGTACAAGTGTAAATCTTCTTTCTTTTTCAATTCCAAAAAGTTCAATTCCTGCTTCTAATAATGGTTTTGCATCATAAACTGGTAATTTAGAACCATCAAATTGTGTGGCTTCTAAAACTGGTTGAATTTTTTTAGCTGCAACATCATCATGAGCTGCTAAATCATGCCCCCATACTTGTCCTGCTATTCCACAAAAAGATGAGGCAGTAAGCATATTTATTTGTCCTACATAAGCATCATTTATTTCAGCTCTGTCATAAGATACTATACCATCTAATAAAAAATCATCAGTCTTTTCTACAGTTCCTACAGATACTTTTAATACAGAAACATATCCATTTCCTTGAGCCCCTGGAGCTCCATATCCATCACAATAATTTTCATAAGGACTTATTGCAGTCTTATCAATTCTTGGTGCACGTACATTAGTTTCTTTTTCCATTGTAAAACCTCCAACTCTTGATTTAATCTATGCTTTAAAGACTAACTTTTTTAGTAATTAATAGTAACAAAGCTATTATTGCTATTACTGTCAATCCTATTGCCAATATTTTTTCTATATTAGTAAAAACATTTTCATTTGATGCTTTATTTTCTTTACGAGCTATATCAAAAACTAATATTCCAACAGCAAATAGAATACTAGCCATTATTAAATATTTTAAACCAGCTGCATATATAAGCCAAGCTCCATAAATACTTCCTAAAATTCCTGTAATAAGAGCAGTTTTTTCTTTTATAGTAGTATTTTTAGGAAATTGCCCTTTTGCACACATTTTCCATAAATAAAGAGTTGAAGCTATATAAGCAGGAAGTATCATAACTCCTGTAATACTCAACATTACATTCCATGCATTGCTAGCAAAATATACAAATATCATTGTTATCTGCATACCTATACTTGATATTAAAAGAGAGAAAGATGGAGTTCCATTTTTATTTACTTTAGCAAAAATTTTAGGAAAAGTTCCATCTTTAGCACAAGCATATGGAAGTTCTGCTAAAAGCATTGTCCAAACAAGCCATGAACTTAGTAGTGCAATTATCACTCCAGCATTCATGAACCAGCTTCCCCATTTTCCAACTATATTTGCAAGTATAGACGCAGAAGAAGGTGGTGCTAGTACTGATAGTTCTCCTTGAGATAAAGTCCCAAATGGAAGCATTGAAATGGCTACATATGACAACCAACATAATAAAAATCCTATCAAGGTAGCTTTACTTACTGCTGCTTGATTTTCAGCTCTATCTGAAATAACAACTGCTCCCTCTATTCCAATAAAAGCCCATAATGTTACAAGCATTGTACTCTTTATCTGTCCTCCTAAATTTCCTAAATCTACATCATTAAGAGATTTTATTGTTTCATATCCCCAAAAATTAGTATGAAACATAGAAATTTTAAATACAAATAAACACACTAAAATAAATACAGCAATAGGCACTAATTTCGCTATTGTTCCTATTGTATTAATACTAGTTGCCTGACGAACACCAGCCATTATCATAAAATACATTAACCATATTAAGATAGAACCTCCAATTATTGATGGAAGATTATTCCCTCCTTTAAAATGTGGTGGAAAGAAATAATTTAAAGAATCCATAAGTAAAATAGCATAACCTACATTGGCAAATATAGCTGAAAGCCAATATCCCCATGCCATCAAAAATCCCACAAATTTACCAAATCCTAATCTTGCATAACTATATATTCCAGATTTAGCATCTGGAACAACTGTTGATAGTACTCTAAAAGTATTAGTTAAAAAATACATTCCTATACCTGTTATTATCCAAGCAATTCCAACAGCTCCTGCTGATGCAGACTGTGCCATATTTTGTGGAAGATTATAAACACCTCCTCCAATCATAGCACTAATAACAAGACCTGCAAGTGCAATAACACCCAGCTTTTTAGTGTCATTAGTATTTGATGTACTATTATTTTCAGTACTCATAGTAATTCCTCCTTTAAAATTTCTTTTTAAACCTTTTATTGTTTCTAAAATTGGTATTCTAAAAAATTTATTTTTTCCTTTTTTAAATTTTTTTATTTTTTTAAAAGGAAAATTTTTTTTTATGTGTATGACTATGACATGAGAAGTTTATGAGAAAAAATTTAAAATACTACATGGACTTAATTTTAAAAATATATTAAGGAGGATTAAAATGAAAAGTTTAGAAGGTCAAAAATATAATATTGTTATTATTCAAAACAGCTTTTTAAATGAAGATTCACCTGTAACTAAAAGAATTTCTCTTTTAAAAAATGATTTAAAAGAAAGAGGAATTGAAGTAATAGAAGTGAAAAATTTCAAGGAAGCAACTGAAGAGATAGCTATTAATAAATCTATAGACTGTATGCTTGTAGATTGGGATATCAATAAAAAATCTATTGAAAAAGAAAAAGAATTTGTTAATTTAATTACTGTATTACATGAAAGGCAGGAAGGAGTTCCAGTATTTTTATTAGCTGAAAAAGCTGATACTGCATCATCTCTTGATGAAAGTACATTAAATTCAATTGATGAATATATATGGATATTAGAAAACGATATTAATTTCATTGGAGAACGTATTTCAGAAGAAATAAAACAATATAGAGATGCTCTTTTACCTCCATTAGCTAAAGCTGTATTCAATTATAATAAAGTTGCTGAATACTCTTGGGCAGCTCCCGGACATCAAGGAGGGGTAGGATTCTTAAAAACTGCTATTGGTAAAAAATTCTTTGATTATTATGGAGAAAACCTTTTTAGAACAGATACAGGAATTGAAAGAACAAGTTTAGGTTCTCTATTAGATCATACTGGTGCTTTTCTTGAATCAGAAAAAGATATAGCAAGAATATTTGGTTCTGACAGAAGTTATAGTGTATTAGTAGGAACTTCTGGTTCTAACAGAACTGTTTTCCAAGCATGTCTTACAGATGAAGATACTGCTCTTGTTGACAGAAACTGCCATAAATCTATTGAACAAGGTCTTATTCTTACAGGAGCAAAACCAGTATATATGATTCCAACAAGAAATAGATATGGAATAATTGGACCCATTCTTCCTGAACAAATGAAAAAAGAAATTGAATCAGATTCTAAATATGTTGTAGTTACTAATTGTACTTATGATGGAGTTTCATATAATGCTGCAAAAGTTGAAGAAATATTCCAAGGAAAAGCAGATTACATCCATTTTGATGAAGCTTGGTATGGTTATGCAAGATTCAATGAGCTATACAAAGATCATTTTGCTATGAGAGGAAACCCAAAGGATTATAAAAATGAATCTACGATCTTTGCAACTCATTCAACACATAAATTATTAAATGCTTTGTCTCAAGCTTCATTTATTCATGTAAGAAATGGTAAAAATCCTATTGATGAAGATAGGTTTAATCAATCATATATGATGCATGCTACAACTTCTCCTCTATATGCAATTGCTGTATCAAATGATATTGGTGCTGCAATGATGGATGGAAATTCTGGTAAATCATTAATAAAAGAAGTAATAAATGAAGCAGTTGAATTCCGTCAAGAAATTGGAAAATTATATAAAGAATTTATGGCTAAAAATGACTGGTTCTTTAAACCTTGGAATGCTGAAAAAGTAATCGATCCTAAAACTAAAAAAGAATATAATTTTGAAGAAGCTCCTATAGAACTTCTTACTACTGAACAAGATTGCTGGGTAATGCATCCAGAAGATAAATGGCATGGTTTTGCTGATCTTCCTGAAAATTGGGCAATGTTAGATCCTATTAAAGTCAGCATTCTTGCTCCAGGAATGGGGGATAATGGAGAACTTCTTGAAAAAGGTGTTCCTGCTGCATTAGTCTCTGCATATTTGGCAAAATATGGTATAGTTCCTACTAGAACAACAGATTTCCAAGTTATGTTCCTATTTTCTATGGGTATTACAGAAGGAAAATGGAGTACTCTTGTAAATGTACTTCTTTCATTCAAAAAACATTATGATAATAATACTTTATTAAAAGATGTTCTTCCAGAATTAGTTGCTGCTCATCCTGAACATTATGGAGAAATGGGATTCCATGATTTAGGAGATGAGATGTTTGCTTATTTAAAAGCTAATAACCCTGGAAAAGTTTTAAATGAAGCATATTCTACTCTTCCTAAGTCTGAAATGCTACCAAGAGAAGCTTATAATAAAATTGTAAGTCAAGAAGTAGAATTAGTTCCTGCTGATAAATTAGTAGGTAGAGTAACAGCCAACTCTGTTATCCCTTATCCACCTGGTATCCCAATGCTTATGTCTGGTGAAAATTTTGGAGATGAAAACAGTCCTCAAATTAAATACCTAAAAGCATTATCTCTTTGGGATAAAGCATTCCCAGGATTTGAACATGAAACTGAAGGAACTCATGTAATTGATGGAGTTTACCATGTTCTTTGTGTAAAAGAAAAATAATATAATATTTAGTTTTCTAGTAAAAATTAAAGTACACCCTGAATATTTAAGGTGTACTTTTTTTAATTTATACTTTTTTTTGACTTATGGCAAGAGATACTATCACTAAAAACATAGCTGTTATTTGAATAAGTGTAATTTTTTCTTTCAATATTAAGAATTAAAGTATTATCGAAAAAATTGGAATTAAATTAGTGTACATAGAAGCTTTTATTGGACCTATTTTTTTATTCCCTGCTGCTGCAGCATAAAAGCAGCTAATGATGAAAATATTCCCATATATATCAGTGATCCTTTTGCTTTTAAAGATACTTCTCCTATTTTATACATATCCCTTTCTACATATAAGGCTGGTGATAGAATTAAAGCTGTAAAAATAAATAAAAATGTTAATATTTTAGTTGGTGAATATTTTTTTAAAACCTTTTTTGAACCTATTATATATACACTATTTGATATTACTGCTCCCAGTATTATTAAATCTCCTGCATTAAGATGAATAGATAAAAGAAAATCAATATTTCCATTAGTTAGCAAAAGTATTATGCCACTAATTGAGAGTACCATTGCTGCAACATTTTTAATATTTATCTTTTCTTTAAAAAATAATACACTTATTAAATAAACTATTATAGGAGTAGTACTGGATATTATTGCAGTACTAACTGGAGAAGTCATTCCTATTCCTTTAAAGAATAATACTCCGTTTAAAACTATTCCTAAAAATGATAAGAATAAAAAATATAATATATCTCTGCTTTCAATATCAAATTCTTTTTCCTTGAAATAGTGTATTATTCCCATTCCAAGACCTGCCAATAAATATCTTATTGAAGTCAATATCATAGGCGGCATTTCTGCTGAACAAAATTTACCTACAATTAAACCTAAAGCCCAAAAAAATGTTGCCCCAAATAGATAAAAATTTTCTTTCTTCATCATTTTAACTTCTTTTATATTCATATGCTTTTTTATATTAATTCTCCTCTATTGTTCTTCATAACTTATTTCCATGTCAACTTTACCACTTTTTTCACGAAAATATCCGAAAAGAAGTGCAATAACACATACTAACAAATTCAATCCCATTTTTGACCATGTCATAGTACGAAGACTCATATAAGCACCAAATATACTTGCTAAAGTTCCAACAATTGTCCAGAACCATAATACTCCAGTTGTTGTATGCCAACGTGATTTGCTCCATTCGTTAGGTATAACCTGTGGCAGACGAAATACAAATACTGCTAGTAATACATCCATCACATTAGAAGCAAAAACTGCTGTTCCTGAAATAGTATTCATATTGAAGTTAAAAATTAAAGGTAACAATCCCACTAAGTAGAAAAATAATATTAAATTATGAGGAGTTTTATATTTAGAATTTATAGCTCCTAATTTTTTAGGAAGCCATCCATCTATACAACCTTGAAGCAATGGTTTTGTACACCAACCCATTTGAGCATTTAAAGTAGTTAAAAGGGCAAACATTGCTCCTCCAATCAAGAAAAATACATATAATGGACCTGGTAAAATTTTAGAAGCCACCAGAGATAATGGCTGCCCCATAACATCTCCTATAGGAAGAATCCCTGTTGCAACTATTGCCATAAAAGCATAGAATACAGCTACAACCACTGTAGAAACAATTATAACAAATGGCATATCTTTTGTTGGATCTTTTGCTTCAGCAGAAAAATTGATAATATTTTGAGCTCCACCACATGCAAAAGTTAATATCGCTGCTGCACTGCAGAATCCCAATGATCCATCTGTAAACATTCCTTCTGGCTTCATATACTCTACATAATTAACTTTAAATATTCCAAATGCTGTAAAAATAGCTAAGGCTAGCATCAGACATACAACTAATAACTGCTGTACTCTAGCTGCATTTTTAACTCCAACAAGATTAACTCCTGTTACTATTGTTAAAACTACTATTGCAACAATTTGAATATTTATTCCATGAACAGCCTGCTCAAAATACTGTCCAATTGATAGAGCATACATAGACAAAGAAATATTACTTAAAATATGAATGATTAAATAAGCTCCAGCAAGTACATTAGTAGATAATAATGCAATATAGGTATAACTACCTCCACGCATACGAATAGAACCTAATACAAAAAGTCTGGGAGCCAACTTTAATAATGTAAGAACTGCTGCTATTGCAAATGCAAAACTTGCAGAACGCCCAGTTAATCCTATTGCTTGTGGTAAAAGTGAAAAAATTCCAGCTCCAATAATCTGTCCTACAGCAATTGCAAAAAAATCTTTTTTACCTAAGACTCTATCAAGATCTTTTGTACTGCTAATGGTTTTTGAACTACTCATCTTAATCCCCTCTTTTTATTTTAAAATTATTTAACAGTCAAAGCAGAAACTAACCCATTAACTGCTTTTTCCACCCATTCTGGAGTTGTTGCCAAATTGAGTCTGATAAATCCTTCTCCACCTTTTCCAAACCAATCTCCATAGTCTACTGCTAGTCTAGCCTTAGTTTGTATAAACTCTTTCATTCCACTTTCATTAGTTTTTCCAATATAAGCACTTAAATCCAACCATGCCAAATAAGTCCCTTCCAATGGACTCAACTTAGCTTCTGGCAATTCTTTAGATAAACGAGTTTTTATATATTCATAATTATCTCTGATAATTTCTATAACAGTATCAAGCCATTCTCTTCCATGTGTATAAGCAGCTTCTATAGCATAATATCCCAGCATATTTCCTGTATCTTCATGAAGAGTAACCATTAATTCATCAAATTGTTTACGAAGTTCCTCTCCTGGTATAATAACAAAAGAATTTTTCATTCCAGCTAAATTAAATGTTTTTGAAGCAGCTGTTAAGACAATCATAATATCAGCATATTTTTCTTTTGATACTATAGCTGAAGGAATATGAGGATGATTACCTATAATTAAATCATGATGTATTTCATCACTTATAACTTTAACATTATGTTTTTTGCAAATAACAAAAAGTTTATCTAATTCTTCTTCTCTCCAAACACGTCCAACTGGATTATGTGGACTGCATAAAATATATAATTTAACATTGTTTTCAACTATTTTTCTTTCAAAATCATCAAAATCTATTGTATAAACCCCATTAGTATTTACTAATTCGCTATATATCAATTTTCTTCCAACATCTTCTATTGCATGATGAAATGGATAGTATACTGGCATGTTTATAATTATAGCATCATCTTTTTTTGTCAGCATATTAACACACCAGAAAATACCAGTTACAACTCCAGGAGTAAAACGAATCCAATCTTTTTTTAATTCCCAGTTGTGATATTTTTTTTCCCAGTTTATAAAAGATTCATAATATTCATTTCTAGTAAGTGAATAACCAAATATTCCAAAATCAATCTTATTGTGAAGTGCCTCTATAACTTCTTTTGGAGCTTTAAAATCCATATCTGCTACCCACATAGATATCAAGTCAGAATCTCCATATTTGTCTTTTAAGATATCCCATTTTGAACAATTGGTATTATGACGATCTGGACAATTTTCTTTTAAAAATTTTTCTTTTTCCATATTAATTCCTCCTTAAAAATAGTTTAAATACTAAACTATATTATGGTTCGATTATAATACAAACACTCAAAAAAATCAATAATAATCTTAATTTTTAAATATCTTTTTTAAATATTTATATTATAATATTTTAATGATTAAATAATTTTATATTTTTAAAGATATAGACAAAGATTTTTTTTTATTATATACTACATAGTAGTAAGCTTTATTTTAAAAAATAGTTTAATAGTTAAAATATTGATTATAAAAGAAAGGACAGAGATAAATTGAAATATAAAAAAGAACCTAGTGCAGAGCTTTTTCAAATGATGAAAGAACGTATTAACCATATTTATAATTTTGTAAAATTATATAATGATTATACGAATACTCCACATGACTATGGAACTGGTGATAAAATAAATATGTTAGGAATACATATTCTTACTGATATCGAAGAAAATCCTAAAATTACAGTTACTGAATTAGCTTCTAAATGGTACAGAACTAAAGGTGGAATTTCTCAAATTATAAAAATGTTGGAAGAAAGGGGATATATTTTTAAAGAAAAAGTAGAAACAAATAAAAAAATTTTTCATTTGTATCCAACTCCAAAAGGAACAGAATTAAGTTTAGCCCATAAAATGTATGATTTAAAAAATCTAAATCATACACTTGAATATCTTCTTGAGCATTGTACAGAAGAGGAATTGTATGCTTTTCACAAAGTTATTGATTGCTATATTAAAATATTAAGCAATAACCAGATTCAAGATAAATAATTATTTTTTAAAAGTAAAGAGGTCGAAATTAATCAACCTCTTTTTATATATTCAGCCAGTTTTCTATATCTAAAACTATTTCCTGAATATCATTTATTAGCTTACATGTATGGTATCCATCAGCTACTGCATGAGCAACAAATACAGAAAATGGAAGCAATGTTTTTTTATCTTTTTTGTAATATTTACCAAATACAGTTACAGGAAAAAGCATATTTGACTCACTGTAAGTATCATTACTATATCCTGTAAAACTTAACCATGGAATTGATGAAACTGGAGAAAAGTTACCAGGTCGTTCAGGTTTACTTTTTATTCCTTTTATATCTTTATATTTTTCCATATCTTTCACAACATTGGAATAAAAAATAGAAAAAACTTCTGAGTATTCACTCCATATGTCTGAAAAAGTTTTATCATCTTTATGAAAAATAGTATAAGATGGATTACAGTAATCCCAATAACCTAAATTTCCATCTTTATCATAGCTCATTCTAAATTCTTTATTTTCATTGATTCCTCTCATAACTGCATAAATAAGTACTGGATAAAGTTTTAAGTTCTTTTCTTTTACTAATTCCAAAAGTTTTGTTATATCCATATCTATATTGAGATTATACTTAGATTTTATAAAATTTATATAATAATAGTAATATTCCTTTCTCTCCCAAGTATCAATATTTATTTTATGAAACATATTGTTACCTCCCAGAATTACTTTTTAAAACTTTTTACCAGTTCTTTATCTTCCTCACTTACCCTAAAAGATTCTCTTATTTTTTGAATAGCTTTATTCTGTGCCCAATTATCTAAGGTGTTGTTTTTTAAATATTCTAAAGTTTCATTTCTAAATTTTATAAATAAAGTTGAAATAAGCCATGCTTGTCCCATCTGTACATAATATTCCTTATTTTTTACTGCTGAACATATTTTAAAAGTTTCATTTATATATTCTTTTTCTGTATAATAAGACATAAGAGTTATAAGTCCAAATCTTATTTTCCATTGATTATCAGACTCAGCCATTTTCTTAACTAAAGGATAAAAAAATTCTTTTTCTTTTTTTATTATTTTCAAATTACCAATAAAACTGTCACATATTCCCCAATTATTTATTTCATCAACAAATTTCTCTATATATTCTTTTATTATTTTTTTATCTGCTTTTACAAATCCTATAATCAGTCCTCTTATTCCTGTCTCTTCATAGTATTTTCCTTTTTTTTGAGAGAGAAAACCTTTCCAATCTCCTTTAGCTATCTTTTTAGCTATATCTTTTATTATTGGGCTTCTTAAACCTATTACTTCAACCTCTGCTCCAATCACCTTATTATGAAATTCTTTATATTTTTCATCTTGTAATTTTTTCAATTCATCAATAAAGATTTCATAATTTTTTTTATTCCATTTTATTAAAGTATAATCCATTTTTATCCCCCTTGTTCATATTTTATGTTCTCACTTATATATATACCTTAATATTTTAAAAAAATCAAAATATCTCTTGCTAAAAGTAATATTTTAGGGTAATAATTACATATAACATTTAAAATAGGGGAGGAATAAAAATGAGTTATGTTTTAAATGAATATCTGCCACATCAAAAATATTTTGAGGATATTTCCAGAATACCTCATGGTTCACACAATGAAAAAGAATTAAGTGACTATCTTGTAAAATTTGCTGGTAATCTAGGGCTAAAAGTTAAACAAGATAAATTGTATAATGTCATAATCTACAAACCTGCAAGTGAAGGTTATGAAAATCATCCTGTAGTTATTCTTCAATCTCACATAGATATGGTTTGTGAAAAAAATGGAGACTGTGATTTTGATTTTGAAAAAGATTCTTTACAATTATATATAGAAGATGGTTTTGTAAAAGCAAAAGGAACTACTCTAGGAGCTGATGATGGTGCTGGTGCTGCTTTGACAATGGCTGTTCTTGCTGATAAAACTTTAAAACATCCTGCTCTGGAATGTGTTTTTACAGTATGTGAGGAAGTTGGTCTTATAGGGGCTCAGGCTCTTGATAAAAAAGATTTTACTTCTAAAAGACTTATCAATTTAGATAACAGCAGTGCATTAAGTACTTATGTTTCTTGTTCTGGAGGTTTAAGATTCAGATTTAAAAAGAAATTAGAAATGGTAAAATGTAATTCTTCAATTTACAAATTGGAAGTAAGAGGACTCTATGGAGGTCATTCAGGTGGAAATATTCATCTTGAAAGAGGAAATTCAAATAAAATATGCAGCAGAGTTCTTTATCATTTAAACAAAGAAGTTGGAATTAACCTTGTAAATATGGATGGAGGTTCAAAGGAAAATGCTATTCCTAGAGAAGCCACTGCTGTTTTTGCAAGTGACGCTGATTTTGAAAAAATCAAAAATATTGTTGCCAGACAGGGAGAAAAGATCAAAAAAGAACTTATGTATAGTGATGCTGGACTTACTGTAGAAGTTTATGAAGATAGAGCTGAAAAAATGTGTACAAAAGATATAAGTGATTCTATAATTACTATGTTCTATATGCTTCCCAATGGATTTAAACATAGAAGTATGGTAATTGATGATCTCACAGTTGCATCACAAAATATGGGAGTCATAAAGACTGTAGATAACGAAATTATCTGTACTTATTCTCTTCGTGGAGCAATAGAATCATATAATGATGAAGGTATGGAAGTATTAGTTAATTTCTGTAATATATTTGGTTTTGAATGGGAAAGTGGTTCACGTTATCCAGCTTGGGAATATACTGAAATTTCTGATATGAGAGAAATTTTAAAAACTGTATATAAAGATTTTTATAATAGAGATATCCAAATTAAAGCTACTCATGGTGGCCTTGAATGTGGAGTGTTCAAAAAAATAATTCCTGATATTGATATAGTTACCCTTGGAGCTGATTCTTATGATGTACATACTCCTAATGAAAGAATGAACTTAGAATCATTTGACAATACATATAAACTTCTTGTACAATATTTGGAAAATCTTTAGGAGGTAGAATTCATGATAGAAGGAAAAAAAATAATTTTGCGTGCTTATAAAGAAAGCGATGTTGAAGTTTCTTTTAATCTTATAAATACTTTAAATATAAGGACAATGCTTGGAAGAATTGATATCTTTCCTTCCTCTATGGCTGCTCAAAAAGAATTTGTAGAAAAAACTATAAGCAATACTGGACCAACTTTCAACTTTGCTATTGAAGAAAAAGAAAGTGGTAGATATATTGGTGGATGCGGAATAAATTCCTATGATTCTAAAAACAGAAAAGTTGTTATTGGATTATGGCTTGGAGAAGAATATCAAGAAAAAGGTTATGGAAGTGATACTCTTCGAACTCTCTGCAGCTTTATTTTTGATGAAATGAATATCCATAAAATTGATCTTGATTATTTTAGTTTTAATGAAAAAGGAAAAAAATGTTATGAAAAAGTTGGTTTTAAACAAGAAGGAATAAGAAGAAAAGAACTTTTTAGATTTGGAAAATATCACGATATAATTGAAATGGGACTTTTTAAAGAAGATCTCATCTTAAAAGAAGATTAAAAAATAGGAAGCTCCTATTGGAGCTTCCTATTTTTTCTTACCATACATAATTTGCTGCTTCAGTAAATCCTCCTGATGTAGAAAAATATTTTGCATCTACTGGATTTTCCCCATGCATCAAAACTTTTCCTTTAGTACTTTCTATTGCCTCTTTAGCATCATCATTCTCAATTTGATTATTATACACTTGACTTTCAGTAGTGTCTTTTACATGAAATCCATCATTTTTATATCTGAATTTCAAATAATCACTTAATGCATAAGTTCTGGCTGCAATTGCTTGAGCTTTAAGAGCTTCTACTCCAAAACTTTGTGGCATTTCACTTGGTACTACTTGTTTCAGATAATCCTCCATATAAATCTCATTTATTATTCTTACACCTTTGCTGGAAGTTCTTGAAAGTTTCAATTCTATTGTCCCACGATAATTAGGATTTGTAGTATGCATCTTTTTTATTCCAGCCAAAGTGATGTAATATCCAGTCCCTTCAACTACTACTGGATTAACAGTTTTTACTCTCTGTTTTCCATTAACTTTTATAGAAAGCTTTTTCCCTTCATTTATAACCTCTATTTTATGTCTTACAGGTACATCTATTTTGAACCCTGAACCTACTATCCTTATTTTTCCACCACTATAAAGAGTAACTTTTGTATGATCTAATCCACCATTGCTATTACTTATCCCAACTCTAATATTTTTATCTACTTCTTTCATGCTGTACATATCCTTTATATCAGTATTGGGATAATATCTTTTTAGTACATCTTTATATGAATAATTATAATTTTTAGTTAAATCATAAGCTGTCCATTGTGGCATACCTACTCCATGACCATTTCCTCCACCATACAGAGTTATATTTCCAGAATTTTTTTCTATAGCAAAATAAGCTGATGGTAAAAGTGTTATATTATTCCTCAAAGCTTTTAAGTTATAATTTTCAGTTCCACCTTTTGTTCCATATAAAGGAATTGTTCTATTAGTTTTTGTACTATTTTTATCAGCAGTAAGAAGCTTTCTTATATTTAATTCTTTAGATACTAAAAATTTATTCTTATTAGTAGTTACTAAAAGATAAGTTATTACTCCAGATCTTCCTCTGGCAGCTACTTCTACATTTTTTACTTCTCCAACTGTTGCCCCTGTTATAGGAAGAGATTTCCATTCCCCATTGCTTAATGTCATCACATCTCTTGGTCTTACTTTGTATACCATAGGAAGATTACGAGCTGTTGAATTCATTAATTCTTTTTCCGTAAATGTTATCTTCCATCTCCAGTAATTAGAATTTGATCCATATCCTGTTATTGAAGTATCTTTAAAAAATTTAAGCATCTCTTTCTCATTATGCTTTTTAAAAAAACTATATCCATGTTCTTTTAATACATCATTTCCTGGTACAAGATACTCTACAGATTTCCCTTTAAAATTCTCTGGAATTGGAAGTCCATTTTGCTTAAAAAAACTGTAATCCAATTCATAATCAGCATCTGTATGCTGAGCTTTTTGTGGCTTAGAACTTGAAAATATTCCGCTAAATATACCTCCAGAAGAAGGTTTCTTAGAAGATGTAGAGCTACATCCGCCTATGAAAGCAGCCATTAATACAATTAGAAATATTTTACTTAATTTTTTTTTCATAAATTTTGTTCCCCCTGAATGATGTTATTTTATTTTTATGCTATGCTCTGTGATGTATTTTCTAACTTTATCTAATTCTTCTTGTGTATCCACTCCTATTATTTTATATGGAGTTTCTATAACCTTAATTTTATACCCATTTTCTAATACTCTAAGTTGCTCTAAAGATTCTGAACTCTCTAAAGGAGTAGAGTCCATTTTTGAATATTCCATTACAAAATCTCTTTTATATCCATATATTCCTATATGTTTGTAATAATTTTTCAAATCCAGATTTCTTGGATAAGGAATTACACTTCTTGAAAAATACATTGCAAAGTCATTTTTATCAGTCACCACTTTTACAGAATTTGGATTTTCTATTTCTTCCATAGTATTTAATTTATGTTTTAATGTGCTCATAAGAATAGATTTATCTTCTAAAAATGAATTAATTATAGAATTTATCATTTCAGGTTCTATTAAAGGTTCATCACCTTGAATATTTACAATAACATCATATTCAGAATATATCTCGCAAACTTCTGCTATTCTACTTGTTCCATTACTATGATCCTTTCTTGTCATAATAACATTTCCACCAAAAGATTTTATTTCTTTTACTATTCTCTCATCATCTGTTGCAATTACTACATTATCTAATTTTGACAAAAGAGCTCTTCTATATACCCATTCTACCATTGTAGACCCACATATATCTTTCAATGGTTTTCCCTCTAATCTTGTTGAGGCATATCTTGATGGTATAACTCCTAAAAATTTCAATTTACATCCTCCTTCAAATTGTGTAAAATAAATGTATTGATATTCTTATTATACCTAAAAATAAAAGAATATTCAAAGAAAAAATATCATATTTACATCGGAGGGATTTTATGAAAATGAAAAAAGTTTTATCATTGGTATTTTTGGCCCTTTTTCTTATCTCTTGTTCTAGCACTCCTATTACTGGAAGAAAACAACTTCTTTTAGTAAATGAAGAAGAAACTATTCAAAACAGTTATGCTCAATATGCCCAAGTTATTAAGCAAAGCACTGTGCTTAATAACAATGACGCTAAACTTGTAAAAAAAGTTGGAAACAACATTGCCAAGGCTGTAGAAAAATATTTTGAACTTCATCCTGAACAAAGAACATCTAAAGTTAAATATCAGTGGGAATTTAATCTTATAAAAGATGATACTCCTAATGCTTGGTGTATGCCTGGTGGTAAAGTTGCTTTCTATACTGGTATTCTTCCTTATACAAAAGGAGAACAAGGAATTGCAGTAGTTATGTCTCATGAAATTGCCCATGCAATAGCAGAACACAGTAGAGAACAGCAAAGTCAAAGCTTAGTCCAAGGTGGAGTAGGAGCAGTTCTTCAAACTGCCTTTGGTGTTCCTCAGGAACTTTATGGAAGTGCTTCTAATTTAGTTATGCTTGGATACAGCAGAAAACAAGAAACTGAAGCTGATGAACTTGGACTTATTTTTATGAAACTTGCTGGATATAATCCTAGTTATGCTCTTACTTTCTGGGAAAGAATGTCTAGTGCAGGTGGTGGAAAACAATCTCCTGAATTTTTAAGTACTCATCCTAATGATAAAACTAGAATAGAAAATATTAAAAAGTTTTTAAATAGTCCTACATTTTTAAATGTAAAAAAATAAAAAAATTTATAATTAAGAAGGGAAATATAAGCAAATGGAAATTTATTTTATCAGACATGGAGAAACATTATGGAATACTTTAAAAATATTTCAGGGGAGCTCTGATTCTCCACTTACAGAATTAGGAATATCACAGGCAGAAAAACTTTCAAAAAAACTTAAAGATATTGAATTTACAG
The DNA here is from genome assembly GCF_032477075.1 of Fusobacterium sp. NCBI lineage: Bacteria > Fusobacteriati > Fusobacteriota > Fusobacteriia > Fusobacteriales > Fusobacteriaceae > Fusobacterium > Fusobacterium sp. The sequence continues at coordinate 187,728 of NZ_JAWDXO010000002.1, forward strand.
ACTTCTATTCTTCTCCTATGGGAAGAACTATTCAAACAGCAAAAATCATTATGGGAGACAGAAAACAAAAAATAAAATTTATAGAGGAATTTAAAGAAATATCTATGGGTGATATTGAAGGGGTTCCACGTTCAGAATTTGAAGAAAAATATCCAAAAGAATTTTATAATTTTTTTAATAATCCTGTAGATTATGATCCAAAAATTTATCATGGAGAAAATTATTATGAAGTAATAGAAAGAGTGAAAAAAGGATTAGATAAACTTTTATCGTATCTTAATAATAATGATAAAGTTGTGGTTGTTACTCATGGAGTAACTCTAAAAGCCTTGTTTCATATTATAACAAAAGAAAAAATGGATGAATTAGGAGCTGCTAAAGTTCCACAAAATACAAGTGTTTCAATAGTAAAGTATGAAAATGGAAAATTCAATATAGAAGTTTTTTCTGATACATCACATTTGGACTAATACAGGAGATTAAACTATGAAAAGTATAAAACTTGTTCTGGCTTCTTTTTCTGATTCTTTTAGAATCATTAATGAAGCTAAATTGAAAAAATATTATTTTCTGCCAGGAATTATTGGTATTCTCTTATTTCTAATTTTAATATTTCTAGCAAATTTACTTTCATTTGGAATAATGAATTCTCTGGAATCAATATTTGAATTAGAAAAATATCATGCCTTAATTTCTATTTTAATTAAAATAATAATATGGGTAGTAGCTGTTTTTCTCTATTTTCTAGTATATAAATCATTGCTGCTCCTACTCTTATCTCCAATACTGGGATATGTTTCTGAAAGAGTAGACAGTTTTCTTACAGGAAAAAAATATGATTTTACAGTCAAAGATAATATGAGATTCTTAATGAGAGGTGCTGAAGTAGGATTCAGAAGTTTTATTAAACAGCTTATTGGAACATGTGTTATTATGTTGCTAAGCTTTGTTTTTCCTATAAATTTATCTGTTCCTTTGCTCATATTTTTGCTTCAGGGATATTTTACAGGTTTTTCATTTATGGATTATACTCTGGAGAGATATAAATTTTCACCAAAAGAAAGTCTTGAATTCTTGAAAAAAAAGAGATTTTATTCTCTATTGTGTGGTAGTATATTTACACTTCTGTTTTTTATCCCTTTCATTGGGATATTTCTAGCTCCTCTTGTTACTTGTGTAGCTACTACCAAAGTAACTCTGGAACTGATAGAAAGAGATAAAACTCCAGAAATAATAGATTAATAAAAATAAAGAGAGTATAACTTTAAAAAATATAATTTTTAGAGTTATCTCTCTTTATATTTTATTTAAAATATTTCACTCCAAAAGCTATTATTACTAAAACAATTAATATTACTAATTTTATTTTTATTCTTTTTACATTTCCATCTCTTCTATTAAACATAATTCTTTTCTCCTTATCTTAATTCATCAATTACTTTTTCCAATATTTCTATTCCTTCATCTATCTCTTTTTCATTACATTGTGCAAAACTCAATCTTATATAATTATATGATTTTTCTGAAAATACTACTCCTGGCAGAATTCCTACTCCTCTTTTAGCAAGTTTCATATATACAGCTTCTCCTGTTATTTCTTTTGGAAGTTCTATCCAGAAACACATACCACCTTTAGGTTTATTAATTTTTATATTTTCTATTTTTTTTAGTCTGTTATACATATATTTTTGTTTCTTATGAAATTCTTTTCTGGATTTTTCTATATGTTTATTCCAGATGCCATTTTCTAAAAAATATTGAAAAACTCTTTGGTTTAAACCTGAATTAGATATATCACTTGAATATTTTCCTGCTAATACAGAATTTGCTATTTTCTCTGGAACTATCATAAATCCTAATCTAAACCCTGGCATAAATACTTTAGAATAACTTTTTATATATATTACTTTCTTATTTTTATCATAACTTTTTATACTTTTTATTTTTCTATCATCAAAATATATATCTGAGCTGCAGTCATCTTCTATAATATAAAAATCATACTTTTCAGCCAATTTTAAAAGTTCTATTCTCTTTTTTTCTGATATTGATATTCCAGTTGGGTTATGAAAAGTAGCTGCTGTATATATAAATTTTATTTTATCTCTTTTTAGAATATTTTCCAGTTCTTTTATATCAAGTCCATCTTTTTTCATAGATATTCTTTCTACTTTTGCTCCATTATTCTTAAAACTTACAATGGCACCTTTATATGCTGGATCTTCTGTAACTATAATATCCCCTGGATATATTAATGTTTTACTCAGTATATCTATCCCTTGCTGAGCCCCTGACATTATTTGAATATCTTTTATTTCTACATCTATCCCTTCATCTTTTAACTCTCTTTTTATAGTTTTACGAAGCTCAAGATAACCTTGGGGATTTTCATAAAGAAGTGCTTTTCCTCCATCCCTATCTAAAATATAATTAATTGCTTTTTTTAATTCTTCAATAGGAAAAAAATCAGCATTAGGTGATGCAGTGGAAAAATCTATTTTGTATTCAGAATTAAAATAACCATATTTAAATATTTCATTTTCCATATGATCTTCCAGATAGAATTTTTTCTCCCTGTTATATTTCACATATGCACCGCTGCCGCCTCTAAGATATATATACCCATTTTTTTCCAACTGTTCATATGCTTTTACCACTGTAGAAATACTCACTTCTAAATTTTTAGCAAGTTCTCTTATAGAAAATATTTTTCCTTTTAACTCTCCATTTTCTATCATTTCTTTTAATTTATAATAAAGCTGAAGATATATTTTTTCTCCATTCTCTGTAGATAACTCTATTTTCATCACTCCTCCAATAAAAAAGTGTTACGGTACAATTAGTATTTTTTAGAATTGAATAATTTTATATTTTTTTTTAATATACTGTATCGATACTCTTATTATAATATTAATCAATAAAATAATCAATAAATATATGGAGGTAAGACTATGTCAAGATATGATTTAAATAAAAATCTAGCTCAAATGTTAAAAGGTGGAGTAATAATGGATGTAACTACAGCTGCTGAAGCTAAAATAGCAGAAGAAGCTGGTGCATGTGCAGTAATGGCTCTTGAGAGAGTTCCTGCTGATATAAGAAAAAATGGTGGAGTAGCACGGATGTCAGACCCTAAAATGATAAAAGAAATACAAGCTGCTGTTTCTATTCCAGTAATGGCTAAAGTTAGAATAGGACATTTTGTAGAAGCTCAAATACTTGAAGCTCTTGAAATAGATTATATTGATGAAAGTGAAGTTCTTACTCCTGCAGATGATAGATTCCATGTTGATAAAACATTATTTAAAGTTCCATTTGTATGTGGTTCAAGGAATCTAGGTGAAGCCTTAAGAAGAATATCTGAAGGGGCAAGTATGATAAGAACTAAAGGAGAACCTGGAACTGGAGATGTTATAGAAGCTGTAAAACATATGAGAACATTAAATGAAGATATCAGAAAAGTAGTTTCTTCTCCTGAATCTGAACTTTATCATATTGCAAAAGAATTAGGAGCTCCATATGACTTAGTAAAATATATACATGAAAATGGAAAACTTCCTGTTGTAAATTTTGCTGCTGGAGGAGTTGCAACTCCTGCTGATGCTGCTCTTATGATGCAGCTTGGATGTGATGGTGTCTTCGTTGGATCTGGTATATTCAAATCTGGCGATCCTGCAAAAAGAGCTGCTGCTATTGTAAAAGCTGTAACTAATTATAATAATCCAAAAATTCTTGCTGAAATATCTGAGGATTTAGGAGAAGCAATGGTAGGTATTAATGTTTATTCTCTTACAGAAGATGAAAAAATGGCTAAAAGAGGTTGGTAGATATGAAAATTGGTATTTTAGCTCTTCAAGGAGCTTTCTTAGAGCATAAAAATATCCTTGATTTTTTAAAAATAGAAAGTTGTTTAATAAAAACTAAAGAACAGTTAGAAGACGTAGATGGTATAATACTTCCTGGAGGAGAAAGTACAGCTATGGGGAAACTTTTGAGAGATTTTAATATCCTTGAGCCTCTTAGAGAAAAAATAAAAAATGGTTTCCCTGTATTTGGTACTTGTTCTGGGATGATACTTCTTGCTGAAAAACTTTCAAACAGTGAAGTTGTACATTTAGGAGTTATGGGAATAGAAGTTAAAAGAAATGCTTATGGGAGACAATTAGGAAGTTTTGAAACAGAAGAAAATTTTAAGGGAATAGATAAAAAAGTTAAAATGGTTTTTATCAGAGCTCCCTATGTAGAAAAAACAAAAGAGAGTGTAGAAATATTGTCTACTGTAAATGGAAATATCACTGCTGTGAGAGAAAAAAATATGTTAGCTGTATCTTTCCATCCAGAGCTTACTAATGATGCTTCTGTTCATAAATATTTTCTGGATATTGTAAAAAAAAATAAAAAGTAGTTGACTTTTAAAAAAAATTAGAATATACTCATTACAAGAAATAAAACTATGAAAAAGGAGGTTATCAATATGACATTATCTAACTTAAACACTGTATTCCAATATTGGTGGTGGAGCTGCACAGAAAAACTGCATACAGAAATTTTTAATGTTAGATATAAGCTTGCGTCTTTTGATAACTTTTATACTTCTGTGTAAACTCCTTTAAAATATTTGAATATATAAATTATAATTTATATATCATGTTTTTTGGAGTCCACATGATATATATAAAAATATCATTTGTTTTTAAAGCAATCTAACCAGATTGCTTTTTTTTATTCTTAAAGAACTTTTTAACTATACAGAGGGGGAAACAAAAATGAAAAAGAAACTATTGGCTGTGATTTTTTTACTTACTTTTGCTTTATTATTAGGAGGAACAAAAGCTATAAAATCTGAATCTTCATCAGAAACTAAATTAAAAGATACTCTAGTTATCGCTCAAAAAGCTGAAATCAAAACTCTTGATCCACAAAAAAGTACAGATTCAGTATCTAATAAAATAATTCAGCTTATGTTTGATACTTTGATAACAATGGATAAAGATCTTAACCTTCTTCCAGGATTAGCAGAAAGCTGGGAATCTATTGATCCTTTAAATACAGTATTTCATTTGAAAAAAGGTGTAAGGTTTCATAATGGAGATATAATGACTGCTGAAGATGTAAAATTTTCTTTAGATAGAGCAAGAAGTCTACCACAATGTGCATATAATTTTACTCCAATAAAAGAAATTACTGTACTTGATGAAAACACTATCAACATTACTACAGATACTCCTTTTGGAAGTCTTTTAAATCAGCTCAGCATCACAAACTCTTCAATAGTAAATAAAGAACTTGTTGAAGCTTCAGAAGATGTATTTCTTACTAATCCTGTAGGAACTGGACAATTCAAATTTAAATCATGGGATATAGGAAACAAACTTACTATGGAAAGATTTGAGAATTACTATGGACCTATTTCAAAATTAAAAGAAGTAGTTATTAAGTTTATAACTGAAAATAACAGCAGAATGATTATGTTAGAAACTGGTGAAGCTGATATTTCTTTAGATATGGGAGTTATGGATTTAAAATCTATTAAAAATAATAATTCTTTAGACTTTATAGAAGTAGAAGCTCCTACAAGTCAATTTGTTGGTTTTGATAGTAAAAATGAACTATTAAAAGATAAAAGAGTAAGACAGGCAATAGCTTATGCAATAGATAACAATGCGATTACTCAGGCTATATATGGAGATTCTGCAACTCCTGGAACTTCTGTAGTTCCTCCTGCTATGACAGACTTCAATCCTGATGCTGAAAAATACGATTTAAATACTGCTAAATCTAAAGAACTTTTAGCAGAAGCTGGCTACCCTAATGGGTTCAATATTGAATTATGGGTAAGTGATGATTCTGCAAGAATTGATGCTTGTGTTATTATTCAGGAGCAGTTAAGAGAAATAGGAATTAATACTGAAATTAAGGTTTTCCAATGGGCTACTTATATTAAAATGATTGAAAATGAAAATGAGATAAAACCTATTTTTTATATGTCTTGGAATACAGCTAATGGGGATTGTGATAAAACTATGTATCCTCTTTTCCATTCATCTCAAATAAAAGGTTCTATGAATGTGACTGCTTTTATAAACAAAGAATTAGATGAAACTCTTGATAAAGCAAGAATAACAATGGATCCTAAAATTAGAAAAGAGCTTTATGGAAAAGCTCAAGAGATATTGCAGGAAGAAATCCCTCACTACACTATACTTTATCCAAAACTAAATCTTGGAATGAGAAAAAATATTCATAATCTTATTATGAAAAATAATGGATATTTAGATCTTACAAATGTATATGTAACTGAATAATAAAATTTCCCTCTCTAAAAAAAGCAATTCTTTAAAAGGAATTGCTTCTTTTTTTTCATATAATAATTAAAAGAAATAAAAAAGGAGTTATATATGTTTGAAAAAAATAGAGTAGAAGCATTCAGTGATGGAGTAATAGCCATCATTATAACAATAATGGTACTAGAATTAAAAGCTCCCCACAAAGCAGACATTTCTGAGCTTGCTAATTTATTTCCAAAATTCTCCAGTTATCTTTTAAGTTTTCTTTATGTAGGAATATACTGGAATAACCATCATCACACTTTCTCTGTTGTCAATAAAGTAAATGGAAAAATACTATGGGCAAATACTCATCTGCTCTTTTGGCTTTCTCTTATACCATTTACAACAAGTTGGATGGGTGAAACAAGCTTCTCTAAAATCTCTGTTATGCTCTATGGAGGAGTTCTTTTAGCCAGTTCTATAGCATACTTTATTTTAATTCATTTACTTATAAAACTACAAGGTAAAAATTCAAAATTAAAAAAAGCCATTGGAAATGATATAAAAGGGATAATTTCTCCTATTTTATATCTTACTGGAATAATTTCAGCATTGTTTCTTCCTGTAATTTCTTTATTTTTTTATGCCTTTACTGCTATATTGTGGATAATTCCTGATAATCGTATAGAAAAAATTCATCTGGAAGAAGAAAAATAAAATTAATAACATTGTAAGATGAGCCAAGAACTATCAAAATTTTTCTTTTTTAGCTCATCTTTTTTTATAAAGTAATATATTCTTCCACAATCTCCAAACATCAGTTCAAAATCATCATCTTCTACTGTATCTAACTGGAATAAAAGCTGCCATTCTTTACTGCCTTCATTCATTTTTTCTTTCATAGACTTTTCTAGTTCATGAGGTTTTCCACATGAAATCCCATTTGTGACTTCTTCACATTCTAATTTCATATCACCCTGTATAGCATCTGCATACCCTAAAAATTTACTTATAGTATTGCTGTCATTTTCAATATATTTCACAAGTTTTTCTTCATACTCATCATAAAATTCATCATTGATATCTTCATATCCCATGTCATTTAATATTTCGTCAAATTCTTCATAAGATGGAATATCCTTCCTATTACTGAAAACTATTCTTTTTTCTGGCATTTTATAATCTTTATCTAATTCTTTTGGAGATTCTCTTCTTTTTAATTTAGAGATATCTCCATTATAATAAAATACTTTTGCACTTCCTCTATCTTCTGGAGAAAATCCCCAAGTCATAGTTTCCATTTCATAAAAAAAGTACAACATTCCACTTTCAGGAAGCAGATTTCCTTATCATATTCTTTTATCTCTTTAAAATTAATCTGAACTAAAAAACTTAATGGTCTATTTTCTACTTTTCCTTTGTATCCTTTACCTTCATAATAATACCATTCAAAGTCTTCTGGTAAATCTGGTCTTCCTCCAAATTTTGAAACACCTATTGGAAGCTCACTTTCTATTTTCTTTTCAAAATTTATAAGAATTGTATCTTTTTCCATTTTTTTAAATAATTTTTCTAATTCGATATTCTCCTCCTTAATTTTCAAATTTTGCCATATCATTTTCCATCTCATCTATTATATCTGAATGATCATATCCTTCTATCTCCATTACTATATTCCATCTTTTTAATGACATTAAAGCCATTTTTTTTAGTTCTTTATCAATTTTCCCCATTATTTTTATTTGACCAAAAGCTGTTGCTATAATTACTTGATCATTTATTATAAGAAGATGTGAATTTTCTATACCACTGACTTTCTTCCCAGAAATAAAATTTTTCAAATCCTCTTTAAGTAAATTTTCTGGAGGACAATATATCATTTCCCAATTTTTTTCAATTACTTTTTTAGGAAAATTTTTTATATCATTATCTCCATTCTTTCTTATATATTCGCAAAGATAAAATAAGGTATCTGCTCCACTATCATTTCCAAAGGGAGATTCTTCCTCTCCACAGTCATAATAATTTTCTTTATTAAAATATTTATCAAACAAAGGGTGTGAAGTCTTTGGATGCAGTCCTATTTCTTCTGAATCAAAATAAAGATGATTATTAAAATCAAATTTTTCATCTTCTATATATCCTTTTTTTATTTTCTGGGCTATAAGTTTAAGAGCCTGTTTTTCACATTCTTCTGCAGTTTCAAATTCTTTTACTTCATATTTTCCTATAGTTCCGTTCTTTCCATAGTTTACAGCAAAATCTTTTCCACTATAATTTATCCACCAAAACTTATCTGATTTTTCATCTTTAAATTTAAATGCTTTTTTCATCATATCATCTCAATAAATTCTTAATTTGATATTACTTTTAAATTAAAAAAAAGTCAACCAACCACTGGTTTAAATAGCGCAGCTGGCAGTTGACTTTTATTTTTATTATTTTTTTAAATTTGGCATTGTTTGAATTAATATCTCATCCATTTTTTCTGTCATTTCTTTATTAGCTTCTAAAAATTTATCCACATCTCCAGTAATTTCTATTGTTTCAATAGTATCTCCCTGTTCTATTTTATTGACTACAGCTTGATCTGCATCAGAAACTACTTCTCCAAAAATAGTATGCTTGTAATTAAGCCATTCAGTTGGTACATGAGTTATAAAAAATTGAGAACCATTTGTTCCTGGTCCTGCATTAGCCATTGCTAATTTACCTGGTACATTAAATGTAAGTTCTTCAATAAATTCATCTCCAAATTGGTATCCAGGTCCTCCTGCTCCAGTTCCTGCAGGATCTCCACCTTGAATCATAAAATCTGCTATTACTCTATGAAACTTTAATCCATCATAATATCCTTTTTTTGCTAAATGTACAAAGTTTGTTACTGTTACAGGTGTAACTTCTGGAAATAATTTTAAATTTATCTCCCCTTTTGAAGTTTTTATTTTAGCATTTAATACTATATTTTCCACTTTTGTTCCCTCCTTAATATTTAAATCAGCTGAACGGCTCTTTCTCGAATGATAAAAAAAACCTCCTGCGATTATTAATAGCAATATTACTATTTTTACCATTTTCATTTTCTCCTCCATAATTCTATCATACTTTCCTAAAAATCATAATTATTTTTTCATAATTTTATTATAAGTTTCCAGCATTTCCTCTTTTGATATGGTTCCATATATTTCATATGGCCATTCTGATGCCAATCTTTTATTCAAGATATCAAGTTTTTCCTGAACTTTTAATATTTTCTCTTCTACTTTTCTGAATTCAGCTCTTACAGGTTGTAGTTTATAGATATATTCAATCTGTTCCTCTTCCTGTATTGCATTTTTCATTTCCATAGAGAGTTTTTCTTCCTCTTCTAGTATTTTATCAGCCCTATCTAAAAGTTCATATTTAGCCTTTTCAAGTTCTTTCTTTTCATATTGGAAAAATCTTTTCACTACTTCAGCTCCAGAATCTCCTTTTAGTTTTTCTCTTAATTCTATTTGATTTTTTATATATTCCTCATTAAAGTTATTTTCTTTCATTATATCTTCAATATATTTTTTAATAGTAGAAATTTGTTCTTCATCAAATTTTTTTACAATTTCTCCTGTCAATCCACCATAAAGCTTTTCATATTTTGGTATAACATCTCTTTCAAGTATTTCTATGCCTGAAATATCTCCAATTTTCTTCAGTTCATCTATTTTTTTATTTACTGACTTAAAAACTTGTAGTATTACTTCTATTGAAAATTTTAAAGTTTCATTATTTTTTATTGTTTTTTCCATTATTTTCTCCATAATATTGATAATAATAACATTTTATTCCACCATTGTATAATTTTCTATTTTTACTGGCTTTTTCGCCAAAACATTTTTCAAATTCTTCATATGAAGTGATTATATAGTAAGACCATTTTGGTATTCTCATTCTGCAAATATCTCCAAGAAGTCCATAAAGTCTTTCAACAGCTTTTTCATCAAGAAGTCTGTCTCCATATGGAGGATTTGTTATAAGGCACCCCTGTCTTGCTTCCATTTCAATATCAAGGAAATTTTTGCATTCCAATGTTATATCATCTTCCACTCCAGCTTTTCTTATATTTTCTTTAGCAATTTCAATAGTTTCAGGATCTATATCTGAACCATATATTTGTACTTTTTTTTCATAATCTTCATTTGAAAAAGCTTCATCTCTTACTTCTATCCATTCATTTTCAGTAATAATATTCCATCCTTCAGAAGCAAAATTCCTATTAGCTCCTGGAGCTATATTTCTAGCTATCATAGCTGCTTCTATTAATATAGTTCCTGTTCCACACATAGGATCTAGCAAAGGTCTTTCTCCTCCTACCCATCTTGACAACTTTACAAGAGCTGCTGCCATAGTTTCTTTTATAGGAGCTTCATTTTTTATAGCTCTATATCCTCTTTTATGTAATCCATCTCCACTTGTATCCATCATTACTATAAAAATATCATTGTGAGCTTGTATTTTGATTGCATATAAGGCTCCATCTTCATAAAAATAATCTTTTTTGTATCTTGCTTTCATTTTTTCTACCATAGCTTTTTTTGCTATTTTTTGTATATCTGATTTTGAAAAAAGTTTAGATTTTACAGAACTTACCCAACTAATAGGAAATTCTCCATTTTCAGGAATATAATCAGCCCACTCTATTTTTTTTATATTTCTAAAGAGCTCTTCAAAAGTAACTGCTTTAAATTCTCCCATCTTTACAAATATTCTATCTGCACATCTTAAATGTATATTTGCTCTAACTATATCTTTTACAGTTCCCTCAAATTCTACTCTTCCATTAAATGCTCTCACATTTTCAAATCCAAGCTCTATACATTCATCTTTTACAACACTTTCAAGCCCCATAGTACTTGAAGCTATCAAAGTTATTTTTTCCATTTTTTCTCCTTTTTATTTTTAATAATTTTACTGCTGCTATTATTATTCTTTTTTAGCTGTATTTCATAAATAAGTTTTATTATTCCAAAAACTGGGACTCCAAAAAACATTCCCATAGGTCCCATAAGACTCCCTCCAATAAGTACTGCTACTATTACCCAAAATGTACTCATTCCAACTGTTTCACTTACAATTCTTGGTCCCACAATCCATCCATCTACTGCCTGTCCTATTACCATTGCAAGAAAAAGATATATTATTTTTGAAGGTTCTGCTAAAATTACTAAAAATATAGCAATAGCTCCAGCAACAATAGAACCAACATATGGTATCATATTTCCCATTCCTATCATCAAAGAACTTAACAGAGCATATGGAACTCCTGTAGAAAATAATACTGCAAAAGTTACCACTCCTACGAAAGCAGAAGCTATGATTCTTCCCCATACATAATTTAAAAGAACATTTCTAGATTGATTAAGAAAATCACTCATATATATTCCTTTTTCTTTTCCAAAAATTATAGTAAGAATATTATTTAAAAATTTAATAAAATACTCTTTATCTAATAAAATAAATACTGCAAGAAAAAAACCTATAAAAAATTTACTAAGAGCAACAGTCCACCATACAATATTCAAAAGAACTGATATGCCAAATTCCTGTAAATTTCCTATATTTCTTTTTAATAGATTAATTATATTGTCTTCTATCTGTTTTTCTCCAATTATAAGTAATTCTTTTTCTTTAAGAAAATCAAGAACTCTTTTTATAAGATTTCCTAACTGTTCTTGCATATGAGGAAGTTTATTATATAATTCTTTAAAACTTTTCCCCAATTGCGGCAATATAAGACCCACAAATCCTATGACCCCTATTATTACTAATACAATGACTATTGATACAGATACCCAACGTTTAAGCTTAAATCTATTTTCTATTTTACTAACTAAAGGTTCCAAAAATATAGATATAAATAATGCATATATCATGGGTATGAGATAGCCAATATAAGTACTGTATATATCTTTAAAAGCATCATATTTCTGAAAAAAGCTTTGTATTAATATGAGTATTATTCCAGCTCCTAAAAATTTCAAAAAAGTCCATTTCTTTTCCACTATTCTCGCCTACCTTATTACGAAATCTAAATCCTCCCCATTACTGCTGTTTTTTGAATCCCCTACTATCTTTATTAAAAGTCTATCAGGAACACCTATTATAACTTCTCCAGGATCTTTTATCCAGCCTTGTTTTACATTTAGTTTCAAGGGCGAATTAGAAGTTGTAACTCTTACCATATTATCTTTAAATTTAACATTTACTCCTCCAAGATTTGTATCAACAAAAATATCTCTTTCTTCTTCTTGCAGTGGATATACATACTGCAGATCTCCATCTACATATATCTCTACTTTAGAAGCTTTTTCCTGAGATAATTCTGTGATATTTATTCCTAAAGTAATAAAGAAAAACAGAAGGAAGGAATATATAATCAAATCTCCTATTTTAAAATATTTTGCCTTTCTCTTCATATTTCTCCTTATCTTTTGTGGGAAATCCCTATTCTTTCCCCCATGTACACTTTTGTTTCAATTCCTTTTTTAGTATTTTCAATTAAATCTTTGTCTATATCTATTTTATCTTTTTCAAAAACTAACACACAGGTAGAACCTCCAAAAAAGAAATATCCCTTCTCTTCACCTTTTTTTACAAATGAACCTGCTGTATAAGTTTGCTTAATTCCCCCTACCATAGTGGCTCCAACTTCAAATATGGCTATATCCCCAAATTTTTCTGTGCTGAGAATAGAATACTCTCTCTTATTTTCACAGAATATTCTAAAATTTTTCTTAACAGCATGAGTAGAAACAGAATAATAATATCCATCTATCAAATTACTATTGCTTATTTTCCCGTCAGCAGGGAAATGAAACCGATGATAATCTACTGGAGCTAATCTGATGATAAGAAAGACTCCTCCCTCAAATTTTTCAGCTATTTCTTTATTTTTAAAAAACTCTCCCAGTGTAAATTTATCTCCTTTTATAAATAGTTCATCTTTATCTCTTAAATTTTCAAATACAATTATTTTTCCATCTGCTGGGGAAACAAGTATATCTTCATCTTGATTAATTGGTCTTCTTCCATCTTTTAATTCTCTATAAAAAAAATCATTAAAAGAAGTAAATTCTTTTATAGTTTTTTTTGCTTCTTCTATATTAATTCCAGCCTCTTCAATAAATGAAGGAATCTTTTTACAAGATTTTTTGCTGCTCATTTTTTTTCCATAATATTCAGTAAAAAATTTCTTTCTTACTATCATATTTAAAGGAAGTTCTCCAAGAGGATTATAATATAAAAATTTTAAGTATTTTTCTCCTGGAACTTTTTCAACAAGAATTTCCCCTGTTTTTCTTTCTATATATTTTATTTTACTAAAATCCACATTATCACCCTTTTTTATTTTGAAATTACTGGCAATTTCATTAAGAATTATTATATAATAACTATATCAACTAATTTCCAAAGGAGGAACTATAATAATGGAAAGAATCGCTCTTATAGCCCATGATAATATGAAAGATGAAATAGTTACTTTTGTAAAAGAAAACCTTGATTTTTTTAAAAACTTTGAATTAGTAGCCACTGGAACAACTGGAAAAAGAATAGCAGAAGCAACTGGATTAAATATACATAGATATCAATCTGGTCCAATAGGAGGGGATCAGCAAATTGGTGCTGATATTGCCCTTAACAAAATTAAGGCTGTATTCTTCTTAAGAGACCCCCTTACAGCCCAACCTCATGAACCAGATATTTCTGCCCTTATCAGACTTGCTGATGTACATAAAATTCCTATTGCTACTAATCTTTCTACTGCTCAATTACTAGTAATAGCTTTAAAAAAATGAATTTTAATATGATGACTCTCCTATTTTTTACGAGAGTCATCTTTTAATACTTCAGATTGTATAGTTTTAATCATGTCGTATTTTAATTTTATTAAATCTTCTGATAAGTCAACTTTATATTTATGAGGATTTTCCAATCTCTTTCTTTCTGCTGATATTTTTTCCAAACTTTCTAAATAATATTTTTGTGATCCTAGAACATCAAATAATTTATCATATTCTTCTGAAATAACTTCCCCACCCCTTACATATATTCTAGTAAGTTTTTTTACACTGTATGCCCCTTCTTTTAAATCACTAAATTTAAAATCATATTTTTCATCTCTGATAGTAATATCCTTTCCTTCTACTAATTTCTCTTTATCACTATCATTCTTTACAAGAGTTATTAAATCAGCATAAGCAAGTCCTTCTTTATCATATATTCTATAGACTTCTTTAAATCCAGGATTAGATATTTTTATAATATCTTCTGATAATTTTATTACTGGTTCATTATCTATTTCAACTATTTTATATACTCCACCAAAACATGGATTAGATTTACTTACAGCAATCTCATCTCCTACCCCATATGTATCTGCACATACTCCTTGCTCTCTCAATGATCTTATAAGTTCTTCATTCAATGAATTAGTAAGAAAAATTTTTGCCTTTGTAAGTCCTGCTTCATCCAGCATAGCTCTACATTTTTTAGAAAGATAAGCAAGGTCTCCTGAATCTATTCTTATCCCATATATTCCAGGATAATTATCATCTATTCCACAAGCTTTGAATGAATCAATTGCATTTCTTATTCCTATTCCAATAGTATTATATGTATCTATAAGAAGAATAAGAGCATTTGATTTTCTATTTCTTCTATGTTTTATAAATGTATCAAATGCTATTCTTTCAGCATGGCTTCCCACTCCAAAAGTCTGAATATATGAATGAGCCATGGTACCTATACTTGGGACTCCATATTTATATTCAGTCATAAGATTTGAATGACTTGCACATCCTCCTATAACAGCAGCTTTATTCCCTGCCACTGCACTGTCAAATCCATGAGCTCTTCTGCTTCCAAAAGATGAAACCTGTACAGGATAAGCTGCTCTTGTTACTCTCGAAGCTTTTGTAGCTATAGCCATCTGCATATTCATTATATTTAATATAGGAGTTTCTAATATTTTTGCTTCTATTAAAGGAGCTTTTATAGTTATAACAGGTTCGTTTGGATATGCTATCTCTCCATCTCTCATAGCATATATATCCCCAGTAAACTTTATTTTAGAAAGATACTCAACTAAATGTTCTTCATAAATAAGTTTTGAAAAATACATTCTCTTTTCTTCTTCACTTGTACTATTCAAAATTTCAATAAGATTTATAACCTCCTGTATTCCTGAAACTACAGCAAATCCTCCATCCTCTGTCTTTCTAAAAAACATATCAAAAACAGCTTCTTTCTCCTCCATATGTTCTGTCAAGAAAATATCACTTTCTGTATACTGGTATCTATCTGAATTTATTACTCTTGCAAACTCTGTTAAAACTATCTCTTTTCTCATATTTTAGCTCCTTTTTATACAAAAATATAATCTATAAAATAATACATTTTATCTCATTAATTATATCATTTATTTAACATTTTTCCAAATCCTTATTTAATCTAAATCATTTAATCTATTAATTTTTAATTCTTGCAAAAGTTAGAAATTTATAATAGAATTAACTAGATTAAATTATTTGAGGTGAAAAGATGAGAGCAGTTATTCAAAGAGTAAAACATTCAAGTGTTGCTGTTGATGGAAAAATTCTAGGAAAAATAGGAAATGGTCTTTTAGTCCTTCTTGGAATAACTCATACAGATACAGAGAAAGAAGTTAATTGGTTGGCAGCCAAGATTAAAGACCTTAGAATATTCGAAGATGAAAAAGGAAAAATGAATTTAGGACTGGAAGATATCAAAGGAGAGCTTTTAGTTATATCTCAGTTTACTC
Organism: Fusobacterium sp.; assembly: GCF_032477075.1. Lineage (NCBI taxonomy): Bacteria > Fusobacteriati > Fusobacteriota > Fusobacteriia > Fusobacteriales > Fusobacteriaceae > Fusobacterium > Fusobacterium sp. The sequence continues at coordinate 203,811 of NZ_JAWDXO010000002.1, forward strand.
TTTATGGAAACTGTATTAAAGGACGTCGTCCTGGATTTACTGAAGCTGCAAGACCAGATCTTGCTGAACCATTATATAAAAAATTCTTAGAAAAGTGCAGAAGTTTTGGAATAAAAACTGAATGTGGAGAATTTGGTGCTGACATGAAAGTTGAGCTTCTTAATGATGGGCCAGTAACATTGATAATTGATACAAAAGATATTGCAAATTTAAAATAAAAAGAAGAAAAGAGCCTTCTTCTTTCTCTTTATAAAATTCTTTCTGTTGATTTAATAGCTATTGAATGGTATTATATATGTAAAAGATATCATTCAGCAGCTATTTTTTTATACTCTGAAAGATATTTTTTATTTTTGACTATATACTAACTTAAAACAATGAGATATTAAGATACCTCAAAAGTAAAAAGTAACTATAGGGGGTGTTATTGTGCTTTATACATCACAAATTAAAAATCTTGATTTATTTAAAATCAAAGATGATGCAGCAGACGAGATATTTTTGGGATGTGACCAAGAGTGGTATCTGGAAGAAATACAACGTCGTGCAGGTTGCGGTCCTACTACTGCAGCAATGCTTACACACTATTATAGATATATCAAAGAAAGCCCAGAAAAGCTTCCATGTATAAAAAGTTCTATGCTCTCTTTAATGAACGAGTTATGGAAATTTGTTACCCCTGGAAATAGAGGAATACCAACTACTGAAATATTCTGTGAAAAATTTAAAACTTATTTAAAAGAAAAAAATATGACAGTTAATTTATACACTCTTGATGTTCCTGAGCCTGATGAAGACAAGCCATCTTTTGAAACACTTTTAACATTTCTGTTAAAGGCTCTTTCAAAGGATAAGCCTGTAGCATTTTTAAATCTTTGTAGTGGAGAAGAACTCACTCTTGATAGATGGCATTGGGTACTTCTTGTCTCAATTGAATATGATAGAGAAAACAATATTTTACAGGCAATAATATATGATGAAAGTATTGAAAAAAAAGTAAATCTTGCCTTATGGCTTAAATCAACTACCCTTGGTGGTGGATTTGTATATATGGACTATTAGTTATATTAAAGAAAGTAAAAAGCTAAAATATATTTTATATTTCCTAGAATTAAATAGATTTAACTATTATAATAAGATAAATAATAGTTTTTCAATAATTATAGCAGTTAAAAATTTTAACTGCTATAATTACAAAAACCTAAAAATAAAACTACATATAATCGTCCAATTTTTAATTTATAAAAAATTATTAACAATATTCTTAATACATAGTTATTCTTAATTGATAAATTCTACACTTTTTATTTAATATAATATTCATAATAATCTGCTTGAAATTCTATTACAAAACCTAATTTCTTATATAAGCTATAAGCAGATACATTATCTGAATCTACATCAAGAAGAGCTTTACTTCCTTTTTCAAAAGCTTTTTTCAAAGCAAAATTCATTATTTCTTTTCCATATCCCTTTCTTTTGAAAAAATTTCTTATCCCTAATCCATAAAGAAAAACTCCATCTTTAATATAGTTCATATTAAAAATACCTATATTTTCTTTATTTAAATATCCTATATAAGCATCTCTATCAACTGATTTTATTACATTTTCTACAAAATTTATACTTGTTCCTTCAGGCATTTCAAATATCTCTTCTGTCATTTGAGAATAAATTCTTTTATTCTTTTCAGTAACTGTTTCAAACTTTAATCTTTTATTATCATTTTCTTCTTGAAAGCTTTCTTTTAGATAACTCATTGTATATTCTGATCTTACTAATTTTATTTTCCCAATTCTCTTTAAAACTTCTTTAGAACTTTTACTTTCAGGCTCAGTTACAAATAATATTTTAGGTATATCATTTTTTCTTAAAATTTCTACTGATTCTTCAAAAAGTTTTTTAAATATACCTTTTTTTCTATATTTAGGATGAGTAAAAGCTGATATTTCCCCTTCTTCTTTTGTAGGTAAAAAAGCTGTTAAAAAAGCAATTAGTTCTTCTTTTTCATAGCAAAGAAAAAAACAAGGAATTTCTTTATCAAAGTTTATTTCATTAGATAAAAAAACTTCTGCTTTAAGATTTTCAAACTTATTACAAATCTTTTGAAGATTAATAATCTTATTCTTCTGTTCTTCTGTAAGAATGTTTATTTTTTCTATTTTCAATTTTCCTCCTGTCAAAACATAAAACTTATATATTCTAAATCATTATATTACAATTACATCTAATATCATAATTTATTTTAAAATATAAATAAATTTTCTATTTTAATTTTGATAAAAAATTATTTTTATGCTATATTATAGAAATAACTTATTTTTAATTGAGGAGGGGAACCAATGAAAGATTTAGAAAAACTTTTTATTGATGACAAAGAGATCTATGATGCCATAGAAGCCGAGAAAAAAAGACAAAATGAAGGAATAGAACTTATCGCTTCGGAAAACTTTGTATCAGAGTCGATATTAGAAGCAGCTGGAAGCGTAATGACTAATAAATATGCTGAAGGTTACCCTGACAAAAGATACTATGGTGGATGCGAATGTGTAGATATAGCGGAAAAATTAGCAATTGAAAGAGCAAAAAAACTTTTTGATGTAAAATTTGTTAATGTACAGCCTCATTCTGGCTCTCAAGCTAACATGGGAGTTTATAAGGCACTTTTAAATATAGGAGATACTATCTTAGGAATGAAATTAGATCATGGTGGGCATTTAACTCATGGTAAAAATGTAAATTTTTCTGGAAAAGATTACAATGTTTATTCTTATAGTGTAAAAAAAGATGATGAATATATAGACTATGAAGAAGTTGAAAAACTTGCAATGGAAATTAAACCAAAACTCATTATTGCTGGTGCTAGTGCATATTCTAGAACAATAGACTTTAAAAAATTTAGAGAAATAGCTGATAAAGCTGGTGCTATACTTATGGTAGATATGGCTCACATAGCTGGTCTGGTTGCTGCTGGAGAACATCCAAGTCCTATTCCTTATGCTCATGTAGTTACTACAACTACTCACAAAACTTTAAGAGGTCCTCGTGGTGGAGTAATAATGACTAATGATGAAGAAATAGCTAAAAAAATAGATAAGGCTATTTTCCCTGGAATACAAGGTGGACCACTAATGCATATAATAGCTGCAAAAGCTGTTGCATTTAAACAAGCTCTTGAACCTAAATTTAAAGAGTATCAAAAACAGGTTGTTAAAAATGCTAAAGTATTGGCTGAAGTTTTAAATACTGGTGGATTAAGAGTAGTAAGTGGCGGAACTGATAATCATATGGTACTTATAGATGTAAAAGCTAATAAAAACCTTACTGGAGCTCAGGTAGAAAAAGCTTTAGGGAAAGCTGGAATTACAGTTAATAAAAATGGAATTCCATATGATACTGAAAAACCTATGGTTACAAGTGGTATAAGAATAGGTTCTCCCGCTATGACTACCAGAGGTATGAAAGAAGAAGAAATGAAACAAATTGCCAACTTTATTCTTCAGGTAGTAGATAATATAGATGATGATAAAAAATTAGCTGAAATTAAAGAACAAGTGAAGGAACTTTGTTTAAAATTTCCATTATACAACTAATTATATAAAAATAAAGGAGCTGTTATAAATTAGTTCATAATCACTAATTTATAACAACCCTTTTTATATTTTTAATTTTTTAATTTAGCTTTCAATAAACTCAACCCTAAAAAAATGTATATGCTTCCTGATATTTTACCCATTACTTTAGAAGCTCCAGATTTCTTAGCTATCACTCCTGCTGCTGAAGAAGCAAACAAAGCAAGAATTATTCCATATAAACTGCTTGTAATAAAAAAACTTAATCCTAACAGAAGAAATGGAATTACTCCATAATTGTTATTCACATCTATAAATTGCGGTAGAAAAGCAAGAAAAAACAAAGCTACTTTAGGATTTAAAACATTTGTTATCATTCCTTGAAAATAAACTTCCTTAAGTTTTTCTTTCTCTTTTTTTTCATCTTTCATAAACAAGATTTTTTTATCTAAAATAGTTTTAATTCCCATATAAATAAGATAAGCTGCTCCCGTATATTTAACAATATTAAATGCTGTTGCTGATTTTGCAAGTATAACTGACAGACCAAAAGCAGCCAATATTGTATGTACCAACACTCCAGTGGAAATTCCTAAAACTGATATTATACCAGTTTTTTTATCCTTAGACATAGATTTTGCCAAAATATACATGGTATCTGATCCAGGTGTAATATGCAATATTAAACATGATGTAAAAAAAACTGTATAGTTTATTATTCCAAACATTCTTTCTTCCCCTTAATATTTAATTTGTTTCTTCTATACTTTTTACATATTCAAATAATCTTTCTTCCAACCAGTAGGTTTTAGAGAACAATCTTGAAAAACCAACATGTCCTCCATATTTTGGCGTTTCTAATTCAATATAGTCATTTTCAGCCACTTCTTTATAAGGATAGCACTTTTTTGACATTATTGGGTCATCTAATGGCATTAATATAAGTGTTTTTTTCTTTATATTTGGTATAAAATTTATACTGCTTGTTTTTTCATAGTAATCTATAGCATCTAAATATCCATTTAATGGAGCTGTAAAAAGATTATCAAAATCTTCAATATCAACTACTCGTGATATAAGATTCATATTTATCCTAGTTGGATAAAGAAGAGCTTTTTGAGCTGCTTTTTCTTTTAATTTATTCACAAAGTATTTTCTATATATCATATTTCTAGGCTGTCTGAAAGCAACAGAATTTGAAACAAGATCACATGGTGGACATACTGCTATTCCACATAAAAGGTTTTCAGGATATATACTTCTTTCTCCCAAATATTTCAATACAAGATTAGCTCCTAAACTGAAACCTGCAATTACAAGTTTTTTATAATCTCTTGTTTTTTCAAGTACAGTTTCTAAATCGCAAGTCTGCCCCATATGATAAAAAGTGACTTTTTTATTCAATTCTCCACTACATCCTCTATAATTCATAGCCAGTACATCCCAGCCTCTTTCTGAAAAATATCTAGCAGTTCCTTGTATGTATTTACTTCTGGAACTTCCTTCTAGTCCATGGCATAATACTATTACTTTTTCATTATTATTTTTTATCCAGTCAATATCCAAAAAATCTTCATCTGGTGTTTTTATTCTTTCTCTGGTATAAGTTACATGTATTCTTCTAAAAAGAGTTGGAAAACAAGTATTTATATGCGCATTTTTAAAAATTAATGATGGTTTATATTCCAAATTTTTCCCCCTTGTTCAAATAAAACTTCTCAAAAACTTATCTAAGAAATCCTTGAATAAAATATTTTAACCTTTTAATTTTTATTCTCCCCCGAAAATAAAATCTAATTATTGTGTATTAACTTTTATACAATTTAATATGAAATTTTCCTTTTTTTTTTAATATTATTCAATTTTATATTTTAATATAAAATTATTAAAAATTTTATAACACTTATATTTATAAGTCAATCTTTTTTTATTTTCTTATAAAGTTTTTAATTAAATATTGACTTTTTTTATAGTTCACGGTATTGTAACTACATAGAAACATTTTTTATGTTTTATACTAATATTAAATGAGAGGATAATATGAAAAAAAGAAAATTATTTTTAATTCTCTTTCCACTTTTTTTAGGGATTGGAATTTATCTGCTCTACAGAAGCAGAGATCTCTTTTATTTCAAATTGATACATTCTACTTTTTTAAGTAAACCAATTTTGCATATAAGAGATTTTGCAAAATTATATAGAAAATTATTTTCTACTTGGGTAGTTTACTCACTTCCAGATGGCTTATGGCTTTTTTCTTTTGGAGCAGCTCTATTAACAGATAGAATATTTTACTATTACAACTTTATTGTATTTACGTGTATATATATCTGGATGGTAATTTTAGAATTTCTTCAATTATATTTTGGAGGACATGGAAGTATGATTGGAACTTTTGATGTTATGGATATACTATTTTTTACACTTGGGTATTTTTTTATTGTTCTAATATCTAAATATTATCACAAAAAAAATCTTCCTGATAAGTCTTTATTCACTATTGAAAATAAGAAAAAAGAAGTTATTTACAACATAAAAACTATAGCAATATTTACAATTTTAGGTAGTTTGCCTAGTCTTCTCTAAATTAAAGAGGTTAGTTAAGAAATATTTGTCTTGTTCTTTACTAACCTCTTGTTTTATTCACTTCTTAAAGCATCTACTGGATTAAGCTGAGCAGCCTTTTTAGCAGGCGTTACTCCAAATACTATTCCTATTGCTGTTGAGACTATTAATGAAGAAACTATGGAAATTGTAGAGAATATTGGCGGAATTTTTACAACAAAACCAATTCCTACCCCTAAAAGAATTCCTATAACTATCCCAAGTAATCCCCCCAGACCAGTTAAAATAATTGATTCCATCAAAAATTGTATCATTATATCTCCATTAGTTGCTCCAATTGCTTTTCTAATACCTATTTCTTTTGTTCTCTCTATTACACTAACCAACATTATATTCATTACTCCTATTCCACCAACAAAAAGAGATATACCAGCAACAAATGTAACAAATATATTTAAAGTGGATAATATATTATCAAAAGAGGCTGCAGCATTTGATTCAGCATTTACTTCATATAATTCTTCTATACCTGTTATATCAGCCATAAGTTTTTTAGCTTCAGTCATACTCTCAGCTAATTTCTCTGGATCGTTTCCTTCTACTATTAAAGATGTATATCCTCCTGACTGCAGATCAAAGAGTTTATCATATGTATTGAGAGGCATCCTTACAAATCTGGGAATTCTACGTCCCCCCATTATTTTTATCATCTGTTCTAAAGGATTCTTATATACTCCTACTATTTTATAAGTTATATCATTTCCTCTTCTCCCTTGTGAAAGTTCCACTGTCTGTCCAACAGCATTTTTTTCATTGGTAAAAAGAGCTCTAGCTGTAAGTTGGTCTATTGTTATAACTTTTTCACCACTTTCATATTCAAATGGAAGTATATTTCTTCCATAAACAATATTTACTTTATCTATCTCTTCAAAATCAGGAGTAGTTACATTAAGAAACATCATTTCTTTTCTTTCACCAATTTTTATTGCAAAATTGCTGCTTATTTTAGGACTAACAGCCTTAAATTTTCCACTTTCTTTTATTTTTTCTATAATAGAATCATCTAAAAGATATTTCCATCTAAATTCTTCATCTTGTTTATCAACAGATATTGTAAATTTTCCATATCCTCCTTCTTTAAGATTTCCTGTTATATTTTCCTGACCACCTTTTCCTATAGCAGACATAGTTATAACAGATGAAATTCCTATTATTATCCCAAGCATTGTAAGAAAAGATCTCATCTTATTTCCTTTAAGACTTTGAACAGCACTTTTTAAACTTTCTATAAAATTCATTCTGGCTCACCATCTCTTATTATTCTTCCATCTTTAAAGAGAAGTACTCTCTTAACATATCTTGCAACTTCTGGTTCATGGGTTACCACAATTATAGTTTTTCCTTGCTTATTAAAATCTGTAAATATCTCCATTATTTCTCTTTCAGATACACTATCAAGATTTCCTGTTGGTTCATCTGCAAGTATTATTGCTGGTTCATTCACTAAAGCTCTTGCTATTGCTACTCTTTGCTTTTGCCCTCCAGAAAGTTCATTAGGTTTATGGTGCATTCTATTTTCAAGTCCTACTTTTTTTAATACTTCTTTTGCCTTTTCTTCTCTTTCTTTTTTTCCTACTCCTGCATATATCAATGGAAGTTCTACATTCTCAAGAGCTGTTAGCTTTGATAAAAGATTAAATGATTGAAATACAAAACCTATTTTTACATTTCTTATTTTACATAATTCTTCATCTTTAATTTTTGATACATCTATACCATCCAAGATATATGTTCCCTCTGAATTTTTATCTAAACAGCCAAGTATATTCATCATTGTTGATTTTCCACTTCCACTGCTTCCCATTATAGCAACAAATTCTCCTTCTTTTATATGAAAGGATAAGTCTTTCAATGCATGAAGTTTCATTTCACCATTAATATAGTATTTGTTAAGATGTTCTACTTTTATCATGCCCTTCCAGCTCCTTTTTTCTCAGGATTTTTAAACTGAAGAAATACTTTGCTTCCCTCCTTTAAGCTTTCATCAGGAGTTGTTAATATATTTTCTCCAGCTTTCAGTCCATTTTTTACAACAATATCATCACCTTTAATATTTTCTACATCTATTATTCTTTTAGAAATCATTCCATCATCACTGCTTACAAAAACATAATATTTTCCACTTTCTTCAAGAATAGCTGTTTTAGGAATAAGTATTCCACTATCTCTTTGTTCTAAATATATTACAGCTGATACTTTAAATCCAGGAACTATATATGGAATAGCTTCATCAGGTTTTACTTCTACTTCCAAGACATTTTCTGATGTAGTTTCTGATACTTTTGATATTCTTGATATTTTTGTTATTACACCTGGATATGATTTTTTCTTTTCAAAAACTTCTGGTTTAATCATAAGTTTCTGACCGAGTTCTATATCTTTAACATCATATTCAGGTACTTCTAAAACAATTTTTATATCTGATAAATCAGCAATTTCCATAAGAGGAGAATCTGTATCAACCAGATAATTTTCTTGAGCAGTCAGAGATGTTATTGTTCCGCTTACTGGGCTTTCAATTTTTTCAGCTGTTTTAGAAAGATCTTCCATATACTCTTCTATATTTATTTCAATTTTTCTTATTTCTTCATTTAATTCTTTTACAGCATTATCAGAGCTTCCACCTATTTTATTTAATTCTATTTCCACCTTTATATCTCTTTTTAATTTAACTAGAGCCAATCTCTCTCTTTCTAATTTTCTCATAGTATTATTTCTTTCTGTTTCATCAAAAGTCATCAGCAGCTGACCTTTTTCTACATAATCCCCTTCTTGAATAAAAACTTCATCTACTTTTAGCTTTTTATCCACAAAGACTTTCTTAGTATCATTTGCAGCAACATTTCCATCAGCTTCTATATATCCTCTTCCCCCATTATCTTTAACTCTCAAAGCTGCATATGTTGATATATTTTTTTTAGTATCAATAGTTGTTCTATATCTTATAAATTCTACTCCTGCTACAATTACTATTAAAATTATTAAAAGTATTATTTTTATATCAAGCTTTCTTTTCATTATTCACCTCTGACCATGATTTCATATATGTATCCATTTAAAGTATTTATTGCTTTTTCTTTTGCTACTTCATAATCTAAATAATCATCAAAAGATTCCATCACATCTATATAATTAACTTTTCCTAAATTATATTCAAGCTTTCTTATATTGTATTTTGATAATTCCAATTCAGCTTTATTTTTATTTACTTCATATTCTTTCAAATAATTATAATAATTGTTCATAGCCTGTAATTTATCAGCCTCATTTTCATCTATTTTTTGCTTTAATGTCACATCCTGTTCCAGCAAGCTATTTTTTTCTTCTTCTAAATCAAGATTAAAATCAAATAATCTTTTTGAAAATTTTGCAACTACTCTATTTTCATCATACTTTGTACTATGTTCTACACCTAATGATATTTCTGGCATTTTATCATCATATTTTAAATATTTTAAATTTTCATTTGTAAGTTCTTTTTGATATTTAAGTTTATCTAAGTCTTTTACTCCATATTTTCTTAGTAATTCGCTGATATTCTTTTCTACAGGTGATATTTCTGCCAAAGAACTATTTCTTATATCAAATTTATACTCATAATAAAATCTTCCCTGTAATTTAATTAAATTGTCTTCTAAATTTTTTATTTCTATTTCAAGATTTCTTATACTATATTGAAGAGTATCTAATTCTATTTTTGCTATTGCTCCTAAATTAAAAGATTTTTTCATAGTATCTTCTTCTTTTTTTAAAGTAGTTAGTCCATTTTTCTTTATTTTAAGTTCAAGTTCATTTATTTTATAATCTCTATATAGATTAATAAGGTCTATTTTTTGAGTTTCCATATTTTTTTTGTGTGTCACTCTATCTATTTCTCTGCTTATTTCTAATTTATTGAGTTCGTTATCACTTTTGGAAAAAATAAGATCCTTCAAGCTTTTTTCAATACCAAAAGAAGCATAATCATCATCTGAGTTATAAGGTTTTGTTCCTTCAACATAAAAAGGTCCATAGCTTACTTTACCTGTAGTTTGTAAACTATCTTCTTGATCGCTGTATTCAGAAATTACTGAAGTTTCTACTCCATTAAAAGTATCCAACTTATAATATTTTTCTTTGGAATCATTTGTATTTTTCCTTATTTCATATATTTTATTCTGATAAGAAGTTCTTGATATTTCATCTAAAAGCATATCTAAATTTATCTCTTTCCCATAAGAAATAATTCCAAGAGAACAGTATATTACTAAAAAAAATTTCTTCATCCCTTTCTCCTTCTGTATTTTGTGTTTTATATTTAAGTATCTCACTTTTTTTTGTCCTAAATATGTCAAAATAAATCTTACCTATCTATTATATCAAATTTTTTATATTTTTCATCCTTTTATTTTGTACTTCAAATTTTTTTATTTTCTTTTTACAAATAAAAAAACTGACTGGAAATTAGACTAATTTGAGTTTCTCAAATAAAAATAGTTTTATAATTTATCCTTTTCAACAGTCAGCTCTATTTATCTTTATTTATTTTTTAAATTTTTCATTGTAGAGTAAAATACAGTTCCTAAAATAATTGTACCTCCAATTATTTCCTTTATCGAAGGAAATTCATTTAAAAGAAATATTGAAAACACTATTCCATATAAAGGCTCTAAGCTAGAAATTATTCCTGCAGTCTGTGTTTTTACGTTTTTTAAGCTACTAATAAAAAGTGTATGTGCTATCCCTGTAAATACTGTTCCCAAAAGCAGTAAAAGCAGTAATTCTTTTTCGCTAATTACAGGTTTTATAATAAAAAAGAAAGGTAATAGTATTATAAAAGATATAACTTGTTCATAGAAAGCTATAATTACTCCTTTATATTTCTTTACATATTTTCTATTTAATAGAGAAAGAACAGCATAGGAAAAACTGGAAATTATTCCAAATATTGCTCCCATAGTCATTTTATTTTCTACTTGAAAATCAGGTATAACAAAAAGTATTCCAATAAAAGTCATAAAAGCCAAACAAATATCTTTTTTTCTTAATTTTTCATGAAAGAAAAAAGGTTCCATAAATGTTACAAAAATTGGAAAAGTAGAAAATGTTAATAATCCTATTGCTACTGTTGAAAGTTTTATTCCTTGAAAAAAAGTACACCAATGTATTGCTAATACTGCTCCCATAAAAAAAATGCCTAATAAATCTTTTTTATTTTTCAATTTCAAGCTTTCCTTAGAAATATATATTCCAATCAAAAGAAATATACTTGAAAAAAATACCCTTCCTAAAACTATTATTATTGATGATTGTACAATAAATTTAGTAAATAAACCTGATATTCCAAATAGAAATACAGCAGCATGAAGTTGTAATAAAGATAAATTTTTATTGTCCATTTATTTTTCTCCATAATATTTTATACATATTTTACCATAAAACATCAAAATAAGCCTGATACAAAAGTACCAGGCTGTAAAATTATCTATTTTTTATTTTTGGAAAATATTTAGTATGTAAAAGTTCATGAGCTTTATGGCTTAATGGATAATCTAAATATTTATCATATATTGCTTTTACATATGGATTCTCATGAGATCTCCTAATTTTCATTCCTCTATCTATAGCATTAAGTCCTTCTGCTCTTTTTTCAAGTGTTTCTTGTTTTTTAACAGCTTTTGGCTGTCCTCCACCACCAATGCATCCCCCTTTGCATGCCATAATCTCAATAGCATGGAAAAATTCTTCTCCTGTTCTTATTTTATCAAGCATTTTTGCAGCTTCTTCTAATCCATGAGCAATACCTATTCTAAGTTCTATATGTCCTATAGTAAGTTCAGCTGTTCTAAACCCTTCCCAACCTCTTAATTCTTTAAATTCTATTTCATCAAGATGAGTTCCTGTTATCATTTCTATAGTACTTCTTGTTGCAGCTTCAATGACTCCTCCTGTTCTTCCAAAAATTATTCCTGCCCCTGAATATTCTCCTAATGGGTTATCAAATTCTTTTTCTTCTATATCCTTAAGATTGATCCCAGATTCTTTAAATATTTTTATAAGTTCTCTTGTAGAAATAACATAGTCAGTATCATAGTTGTCCCCTCTTGAGAATTCAGGTCTTGAGGCTTCATACTTTTTAGCAAGACATGGCATTATTCCAACTACTGATACTCTTTCCCTTACGTATCCTTTCTCTTTTGCCCAGATATCTTTTGCTATAGTAGAAAATATTTGCATTGGTGATTTTACAGAAGATGGAACATCAAGCATATCGGGGTAGCTTTGCTCAATAAATTTAACCCATGCTGGACAACAAGAAGTTAGTATAGGTAATCTTACTGTATCATCTCCTTTATAAAATCTTTCAAGTCTTTCTTGAAATTCAGTTGCCTCTTCCATTACAGTGATATCAGCAGCCCAAGTTGTATCGAATACATAATTTACACCTAATTTTTTAAGTGCACCTACCAGTTTTTTTTCAACATTTGTTCCAGCTTCAAATCCAAATGCCTCCCCAATAGCTACTCTTACTGCTGGAGCTACTTGCACTACAACTATTCTATTTGGTGTAGCCAAGTCTTTTAAAAGCTTCATTGTATGATCTCCTTCAAATATTGCTCCTACAGGGCAGGCAGCAACACATTGACCACAGTGAGTGCATCTACTAGTATCTAGTACATGTCTTTCTTTTATTTTTCCACTGATACATTTTACAGGACAGACTCTAGCACATGCAGTACATCCTATACATTTTTCAGTTATTCTGAATTTTAAAAGATGAATACATTGACCTGCAGCACATTTATGTTCTTCTATATGTTCTTCTATCTCTTCATAAAATTCTTCTATGCTTTCTAAAACAAGATTATGTCTTTGATTTAGTTCTGTCTTAATAGTTTCAGATAAACATCTAAGAAGATAGATATCTCTCATGTTTGCTTTTCCTTTAGATATTCTATCCAATATTCTCCATATTCTTTCTATTTCATTTTTTACTGATGTATATTCTATATATTCACTACGCTCTATTTTACTCATTAAAAATTCTACATAAAATTTAGCAAATGAGACAATGCAATCTTCTTCTGATAAAATAATGATATTTCTATCTATTCCTTCTGGAAATAGAGAAAAGTCAATGACTCTATCCAGGCTTTTTTTTGTAAGAAATCCTCCAAAAGGCAATCCAAATTGAGCAGCTTTAAAACTTTTTTTATTTTTAATTCCACCTGCTAATCCAATTACATCATTTAAAGTTGCATTTTCTGGTATTGCTATAACTCCTGGATTATTTACTCTACCAGCAACTACCACCATTCTGCTCCCACTATCAATGCCTTCTCTCTCTTCAATATCTTCAACTGTAGAAAATACTGATCCAAATGAACTTTGGAGAATAATATTTTTGCTTGTCATTTGACCTCCTGATATATTTTAAATTTATTTAGTTTCAAAAATTTGACTTAAGGTTCTATTAAATAGAACTTTATTTTGTAAAATATAGTTTAACTTTCATATGCTCATTAATATTCTATCAAAAAAAATATAAATTTCAAGTTATTTTTTTATTTTACAAAAAATCTTCATTTTAAAAAGATAATCCAATATTCTAGGCTAAATAAAAAGCAAAGAAATGTTTATTTTTTAACCAAAATAAAAAATATTTATTTTATGAATAAAATCTATTAATTTTATTGAATTCATTTTATAATACAACATTTAAAAGAGTTGTCAAAAAAACTACTATCATTATCTTTAGCATCAGCAGCTTTTGATATATAGGCATTTTTAATGTTTCAGCATAATGTTTTAAAGTAACATACCCTTTAAACTTTTTTTGATTATTTAAAAATAAGAAAGCATCAAAAGTTATTACAAGTAAAATAATATAGACCATATTCATAAAATCCTCCCTTTAAAAAAAGGCTGACTTACTCTGTCAGCCCCATTATTAACCTCTATAATAAATAGTCAGTCCTTTTAAAAAGTTTCTGATATATTTATCTCCACACTCTCTATAATTCTTATGATCTTCTTTTCTAAAAAGAGCACTTAACTCAGAAGATGATAATTCTAATCCTGCTAATTTAAATATTTTTAACATATCATCACTTCTAAATGAAAGAGCTATTTTTAATTTCTTGAGGATGATGTTATTTATATTATTTTTGTTTATTTTAACTGCTTGAACTGGTTCACCAGATTTTGGCTCCAGCTTACCTCTTTTTAAAATAATAAGTCCATCTAAAAATGCTTCTAGAACTTTATTGTTGCACTTTTCAAATCCTTCTTCATCTTCTTTTTTTAATAGATTCAATAATTCTTCATGATTAATTATACAACCTGCTGATTTAAATATTTCCAGCATTACAGAATCTTTTAAGTTCAATGCATATCTAACTCTTCTTAATATATCATTATTTATCATTTTTCCTCCAAATAATTCTTTTAATCTATAAAGCCATACTTCTGTAGATTTATTTATTCTTAATAATTGTACTCTATTTACTTATATTTGTCAATTTAGAATGATATTTTAGCAATATAAAAACTCAAGCTATGCAAACTTGAGTTTTAAATATTTTATTAATTTTTTTCTTCCTCTATTTCTTCTTCCCCATCATAATTCTCATTGTCTAATCCTTCTTTTTCATAGTCTTCTCTAGTATATCCGTTGAAGTCATATCCCTCTTGATTAAATCCATCTTTATCATATCCTTCAGGATCATATAAAGTATTAGTTACTTTATGTTTTCCAATACTTTTTCCCTCAATATAAAATCCTCTTTCATCAGTTTGAGTTCCACAAGCGCTCATAACTATCAATAAAAAAAATATACCAATTATTTTTTTCACAAAATCACTCCCTTATAATATCATTTAAGGAATTTCCCCACATACATATTACAATATTTATCAGGAAAAATCAAACATTATAAGTTAGTATTAAATATTTTAATAACATTTAAATAAAAATTAATATTCTATAACCCTAATTTTTTCTTTATACAGAATTTTTGATAATTTATTTATTTCTCTTGATTAATAAATAATTATATATAAAAAAGTTGTAGATTTAAATTTCTACAACTAAAAAATAAAGTATGCTATTATTATCTATTTTGAAAATTAATGGCGCTCCCAAGAGGAATCGAACCCCTAACCCTCTGATCCGAAGTCAGATGCTCTATCCGATTGAGCTATGGAAGCCTTTTTATCTATTTTATTTATTAATTTCTTTCATCTATTAGTTTAGCTGCTATTTTTCTTGCAATATTTTCTAATCTTTCCAAGTCTTCAGTTTTTGGAGTTCCTTTCACTTCTACAGATTCTGCTACTACTTCTATTCCTTTCAGACCACTAGCAAAAGCTTCTATTCCTCTTACTCCTCCACCACTCCACATCATAGTTCCAAATATTCCTAAATATCTATTTTTTAATCCATAATTTTCTAATTTATGAAGTAATGGTTGAACTTTAGGATAAACTGAATTGTTATGTGCACAAGAACCAATTACTAACCCTTTATATTTCCATATTTCAGCAACTATAAAAGAATGGTCTGTTTTGGAAGCATCATATATTTTTACTTCTTTTATTCCTTGAGCATTTAATTCTCTTCCTATAATTTCAGCCATTTTAGCTGTATTTCCATACATGCTTCCATAAACTATTACTACTCCCTCTTCTTCTGGAAGAAGCTGAGCCCAAGTACTATATAAAGATATAACTTTTGCTATGTCCTTTCTCCATATCAACCCATGAGAAGGACATATAAGTTTAATTTCAAATCCAGCAAGTTTTTTAATCGCACTAGTAACCTGTGCCCCATATTTTCCTACTATATTTGCATAATATCTTCTCATTTCATCAATATAAAAATCAAAATTTACTTCGTCATCAAATATTCCTCCATCTAGCGCTCCAAATCCTCCAAAAGCATCATTAGAAAAAAGAATTTTTTCAGTAATATCATAAGTTACCATTGATTCTGGCCAATGCACCATTGGTATCATAGCAAAAGTAAGCTTATGTTTTCCCAAATCCAATATATCTCCTTCTTTTATAGTAACAAAGTTTTCATCTGGAAATTCAATATTGAAAGCTCTAAGCATTCCTAAAGTTTTAGAATTTCCAACTATTTTTACATTTGGAAAAACTCTCAATACATCTTTTAAGCCACTTGAATGATCTGGTTCTACATGATTGATAACTATATAATCAAGATTTTTTCCATCAAGTCCCAACATCACTTTTTCAATATAAAGAGCTGAACTGCCAAATTCAACCGCATCTATAACACAAGTTTTTTCATCATTTATCAGATACGAATTATATGCAACTCCATATGGTAATGGCATATAGTTTTCAAATCTTTCAGTTTTTCTGTCATTAACACCTATCCATGATACATCATTTGTAACTTTAGTACAACAATACATTTCTTTCTTTTCCTCCTAATAAATTTATTTATTCAATAATTGATAATTAATATGAAGACATTCCTATTTTTCAAATTTTCTATATCCTGTTTTAAAATCTACTAAATTTTTCATAGGAGTTTTTTCATAAAAAGATTTAAGATTCTCAATAGAGATTTTTCTTATTCTTTCAAGTGTTTCCTTTAAATGATATCCTCCTGATACATGAGGTGTAAGTATCAGATTCTTAATATCCCATAATGGACTTTCTACTGGAAGTGGTTCTATATCTACTACATCCAATCCTGCTCCTCCCAATTTACCACTATTTAATGCTTCACACAAATCAGCAGTATGAACAGTACTTCCTCTTCCTACATTTAAAAGAATTGCTCCCGTTTTCATTTTTTGAAATTTCTGACTATTAAATAAGTTTTTAGTTTCTTTTGTTTCAGGCAATGATAAAGCTACGATATCAAATTCATGAAGTATATCATTAAGTTTATCTAATTGATATATATCTTCAAGATATTCAGGTATCTTACTTTTATTTCTTTTTATTCCGTATACTTTACTTCCAAGAGCATGCATTCTCATTGCAAACTCTCCTCCTATATCTCCCAAGCCTACAACTAATGTTTTTGAACCATATATAGAAGTAACAGGCCCTTCATCTCTCCATACATGCTCTTTTTGATTCATGTTATAAAGATTTAATTTTTTTTGCAAACTTAATAACATACTTAACATATGTTCTGCAATGGCAAGTCCATATGCCCCAGTAGAATTTGTTAATATAGTTCCTTCTAAAAGTATTCCTTCTTCAGTATATTGATTAGCTCCAGCACTATCAAGCTGTATCCATTTTAGATTTTTACTCCCTTTTACAGCTTCAACAGATACATTCCCTAAAATTATCTCTGCCTCTTGTACTATAGATCTTTCTGCTTTATCAGGTGTTAAATATATAACTTCAGTATCTGAAGCTATATTGGTTATTTTTCTTTTGTGCACCTCTTCCATTGGAATAGTAACTAATATTTTTCTTTCCATTCTTTCCTCCCGAATGCTATTCTATATCTCTTTACCTTATAACTTTCCATAATTCTAAAAAATAACCTTATATATATAATATTCGACTTATCAAAATATTTCAACTTTTTTATTAAATTTTTATAAAAAAGATATAAATTTTTCCAAAATAGAAAAATTTGTGATATATTTTTATAATTTTTTTAATTTCTGTAATTAAAGAACATTTAAGATTTGGAATGGGTTTGGTTATCTCTTCTTTTATTTTGCTCTTACTATTTTTTGAAATATTAATTCTAGCCTTTTCTAGTACTTTTCAGTAAATTATGATATAATTTCTTGAAGAAAATTCATATTCAGGAGGTACTTTTATGCATCCAGTTTTATTTACTATAGGTGGATTTGAAATCCGTTTTTATGGTTTAATGTATGCACTATCTTTCTTTATAGGGATAGAAATTGCAAAATATATGGCAAGAGAAAGAAATTTTAAAACAAGTATAATTGAAAATTACGCATTTATAGCTATGATTTCAGGTTTATTAGGTGGGAGATTATACTATGTAATGTTTAATTTAGATTATTACTTTTATCATCCATCTGAAATACTTGCAACTTGGCATGGTGGAATGGCTATACATGGTGGAATAATTGGTGGAATAATTGGTACTTTTGTCTATGCTAAAATTAAAAAACTAAATCCTTTAACTTTGGGAGATTATGCTGCTGCCCCTCTTTTGTTAGGACAGGCTCTTGGTCGTTTTGGAAATTTTATGAATGGAGAAATACACGGAGTTCCTACTTTTACTCCATGGAATATTATTTTTAGTATAAAACCAAAATTTTATGAATGGTATTCTTATTATACTTCTCTTCCAGCAATTGACAAAATGGATTTTAACACACTTGTTCCTTGGGGGTTGGTATTTCCTACCTCATCTCCTGCAGGAAGTGAATTTCCTAACATGGCACTGCATCCAGCTATGTTATATGAGCTTATATTAAATTTTGTTGGTTTTCTTTTTATCTGGTTTGTCCTCAGAAAAAGAGAAAATAAAGCTCCTGGATATATGTGGTGGTATTATATTATAATATATAGTGTAATCAGAATTTTTGTGAGCTTTTTCAGAGCTGAAGATCTCATGATTGCTAATATAAGAGCCCCTCATCTTGTAAGTTTTATTCTTATTATATTCTCAATAATTATGATAAAACTTGGTGAAAAGAAAACAACAAAATAATTTTTAAAATATCAAAAAAACTCTGATCTTAATTTTTAAGTCAGAGTTTTTTATTATATTTTAATACAGGAAAAAACCAGCTGTTCCACTCAATACCATCATTACTATTGGATTTATTTTAAATTTTCTTAATAAAAATATAGAAGTAATAAATATTCCTATTGCCACTATATTTATATTGATTTTCTCTATCTCTTCTAATTTTGATATTCCTCCAAAAGCCATTAAAATTATCGTACTGGCAGATGAGGCTATCAATCCTACTGATACTGCTCTTAAGCCACTAAGAATATTTAAAACAGTATTTATTTTTTTATATTTATTAAAAAAATTATATAACATTATAGATATTCCAAACCCAGAAATAACACATCCAAAAGTTGCAGTAATTGCTCCTGGTATTCCTGCTATTCTTATTCCTACAAATGTAGATGTATTCACAGCAAGTGGTCCTGGTGTCATTTGTGAAATAGTTATTATATCTGTAAATTCTTGAAATGTCAGCCATTTATGTATGTTTACAACTTGTTCCTGTATCAAAGGAATAGTAGCATATCCTCCTCCTATACTGAATAATCCTATCTGTAAAAAGCTTATCAATAATATCAAAATCAACCCCCACATATTTTTTCTCCTTTTTTCTTTTTTATCCATCCATCAATAAAACAAATTGCTGAACAAGATAAAATTATAAATATAACATTAATATGAAATACAAAACTAGCTACAAATGTTATTGGTATAATCAAAGACATTATTCTCTGTTTTTCTCTGAAAACAGCTCTGCTCATATCTATAACAATATCTACTATCAATGCTCCTACTCCTGCTTCCATTCCTTTTAATATTGATGAAATCATTTGATTATCTCTGAACATTAAATAATATACTGAAATCACTCCTAATATAATAAGTGGAGGGAATACTGCTGCTATACAGCTTATAATTGCTCCAATCATCCCTGCTGCCCTATAACCAGATAAAACTGAAAGATTGATAGCTATTGCTCCTGGAGAAGATTGCGCTATTGCAGCCATGTCCATTAATTCTTCATTATTAAAAAGTTTTTTTCTATCTACAAAATACTTTTTTATCATGGGAATGACTACATATCCTCCACCAAAAGTAAAAGCACTTATAAAAAAATTTATTCCAAAAAGCCATATCCAAATTTCTGTCTTGCTATTTTTCATTTTTCAACTCCTTTTCTATTCCTTATATTATATCAATTGATTTATAATAAATAAAATGTTATTATTTTATAAATAACATGATTTTTTAGTAATGATAAAAAAGGAGGATAAACTTTGAATATAAGGCATCTTCATATTTTTAAAGTTGTTTGTGAAGAAATGAATTTTACTCGAGCGGCAGAAAAATTATATATGACACAACCTGCTGTATCTCATGTAATAAATGATTTAGAAGAAGAAACAGGACATATTCTCTTCGATCGTATATCAAAAAAAATATATTTAACTGAAATGGGAAAAATTTTTTTAAGTAAGACTTTAAGAATTTTAGAGTTATATAATGATCTGGAAAATAATTTCTATAGTTCTGAAAAAGATATTCCTATACATATTGGTTCATGTATAACAATAGGTAATTTTTGGCTTCCATCTATTATAAAAAAATTTAAAGAAATTTATCCTGAAACTCCATTGAAAATAGAAATTGACAGTGCTGCTGTAATAGAAAAAATGCTTTTAGATAATAAGATAGAAACTGCTCTGATTGAAGGAGGAGTACAGAATGAAAATCTCATCAAGACACTCTTTTCTTCCTATGAAATAAGTGTAATATGTTCTACCAATCATCCTTTTTCTAAAAGAAAATCTATCTCTATTGAAGAACTTCTAAAAGAAAATCTTCTATTAAGAGAAAAAGGAAGTGCTATAAGAGATTGTTTTGATAATACTTTAGCTAGAAAAGATATCTTTGCTGTTCCTTCATGGACTAGTGTTAATTCTCAGGCATTGATACAGGGAGTTAAAAATAATCTTGGAATAACTGTTCTTCCGGATATATTAGTTAAAAATGAATTAGAAAAAAATGAATTGAAAAAACTTTTTATTAAAGATTTAAAATTAAAAAATAATAATTATATTGTTTATCATAAAGATAAATATATTTCAAAAACTATCTTTGCTTTTATTGAATTAATAAAAAAAATTGCTTTATAATAAAAACAGACTTAAAATTTCATTTAAGTCTGTTTTTATTAAATCTATTATTTCCAGCTTGACATTCTTCTATCCAGATCTTCTTTTGCTTCCTCCAGATCTTTCATCATACTTTCAAGAATTTCTTTTACTGTAGTTTTTTCATTTACCATAGCAGCAACTTGTCCTGCCATTACACTACCATTGTCAATATCTCCATCAACAACAGCAAGTCTTAATCTTCCTGTTCCCATTTGTTCAATTTCTTCTTTAGAAACTCCTTCTTTTTCTTTTTCTAGTATGAGTTTAGCAAATTTATTTTCAATAATTCTTACAGGATGTCCAGTATAATTTCCAGTTGTTACAGTTGATCTATCTTTAGCTTTCAATATAGCCTGTTTATAATTTTCATGTACTGTACACTCTTCAGCTACCAAAAACTTAGTTCCCACTTGTATACCACAGGCACCTAATGAAAGAGCTGCTAAAAATTGTTTTCCTCCTGCTATTCCACCTGCCGCTATTACAGGAATATCAATTTTTTCTACTACTTGAGGTACAAGAGCCATAGTTGTTATACTTCCTATATGTCCTCCACCTTCCATACCTTCTGCTATTACAGCATCTGCTCCAATTCTTTCCATTCTCTTAGCTAATGCTACTGAAGCCACTACTGGTAATACCTTTATTCCTGCTGCCTTTAATTTTTCCATATAAGGTCCTGGATTCCCTGCTCCTGTTGTCACTACTTGAACTTTTTCTTCTATACAAATGTTGATTTGTTCTTCTACATCTGCCATCATAAGCATTAAATTTACTCCAAATGGATTAGAAGTTATAGCTTTAGCTTTTTTGATTTCCTGTCTTAAAATATCACAAGGCATTCCTCCACCAGCAATGATTCCTAGACCTCCCTCTTTGGAAACGTGTCCAGCAAGATTTCCATTAGCAATCCATGCCATTGCCCCTTGTATGATTGGATATTTGATTCCAAGTAGTTTACAGATCTTGTTATTACTCATAAATCCTCCTAAAAATATAAATTATTCCTTGAATACTTTTTTAAATCTATCAAAAATTTCTTTAACTGAAAGTATTTCATTAATTTTCCACGCATCTCTTCCAGCAAAAAATATTCCTTCTTCATAATTTCCATCATGTGCCTTTACTAATCTTTCATTTACACAAAATTTATATGTACATTTTTTTAAACATCTATTACAATGTTTTGGTGGTTCTGTAGTTTCATTTAAAACTTTTTTTACATAAGGAGAGACAATAGCATTAGCTGGTAATCCAGCAGAACTCATCATTTCAACTACATCTCCTTCTTTGCAGTTAATATACATTTGTTTGAAAAAATCATCAACTTCACATTCTTCAGCAGCTATAAATCTGCTTCCCATTTGAATTCCATCTGCTCCTAATGCAAGCATTCTTTCTGCATCTTCAGGAGTTATTACTCCTCCAGCACCAAAAACAGGAATAGAAACATTCTCAGCAATTTCTCCAACTATATCCCATGAATCTTTTTCTGTTCCTAAGTGTCCACCAGCATTTCCACCTTCAACAACAATAGCATCTGCTCCCAATTTTTGAGAAATTTTAGCTAACTTAAGTGATGAAACTATTGGTATTATTTTTACCCCTGTCCCTTTAGCTACTTCAAATATATCTCTAGAAAATCCAGCACCAAATATTATAACATCAATGCCTGCTTCAATAGATACTTGTACCAACTCCATAAAATCAGTTGTAGCATACATAATATTCACACCTAATGCTCCACCTTTATTTACAATCATATCTTTAGCTCTTTTAATTTCTTTTTTTAGTTCATCTATTGATAATGCTGTTCCAGCAATTACTCCTATTCCACCCTCATTTGCAACAGCAGCAGCTAGTTTTGCCATTGATGCTCTGATTGCCATTCCACCTTGAATAATTGGGATGTTTATTTTTAAATCACCTATTGCTAACATTAACTTTACCTCCTAAATATATAAATAATTATTTTTAATTATAACATATGTAATATTATTAGTAAAGTATTATATAACAGGTGTTTTTTAAATGTCTTTTACTCTTAGGTTTTTCCTTAATCTAAGGAAGTTCTCAAGGTTTTCCAATGATGAGTTTATTATATATTTTTCAGGAAAGCTAGTGTTATTTAATAACCTTTCAGCTTGCTCAAAATTACCTATATCATAGGAAATATGCGAATCTGTTCCCAGTGAAACCATACAGCCATATTGTTTACACAACTCCAATATTTTTTGACAATTAGGTTCAGAACCTAATCTTGAAGAAACTAGAGATGAATTATTAAGCTCTATTGCTATATTTAATTCTTTAGCCTCTCTTACAACAGCTTCATAATCAATAGGAAATTGTGGATTTCCTAAATGTACTATTATATCTATTTTCTGTTTTCTCATGATATTGAGTACTGCTTTAGTATTTTTTTCTTTATTTCCTACTTCTCCATATGCTTCTACTGGGTGAAGTCCACAAAGAATTATATCCATTACATCATATACTCTTTGATTTATATCAAAATTTCCACAATCATCCACTAAATTAGCTTCTACTCCTCTGAGTATTTTCATTCCTTCTACTTCTCTAGGAATTACTTTCATATTTACCAAACTCCACCAATGAGGAGAATCTTGTAATGCTGGTCCATGATTAGTTATTGCAATAACTTTCATTCCTTTTTTTAAAGCAGAGTTTATATCTTCTTCTAATGTACTATAAGCATGTGGATTCACACTAGTATGTATATGTAAATCTATAAGATATGGCATCACTATCACTTCCTTTCGTTATATTATATCATAACTTTATTAGAGTTCAAAATAATTACAGTAGTTATATTTATAATTTTTTAATAAAAAAGTAATTTTTTTAATCAGATTTAAAAAATTGAGGATATAAAATAATAATTAAATAAAAAAATTAAAAATTTTTTCAAAAAATAAA
The DNA here is from genome assembly GCF_032477075.1 of Fusobacterium sp. Classification (NCBI taxonomy): domain Bacteria; kingdom Fusobacteriati; phylum Fusobacteriota; class Fusobacteriia; order Fusobacteriales; family Fusobacteriaceae; genus Fusobacterium; species Fusobacterium sp. The sequence goes on from NZ_JAWDXO010000002.1 coordinate 227,828, forward strand.
AAAAACTTGGCAAGTACCTATCCTCCCAGGAGGCTTCCCTCCAAGTACTTTCAGCGTTTACGGGCTTAACTTCTGGGTTCGGTATGGGACCAGGTGTACCCCCGCAGCTATTCTTACCAAGCTGTGT